>JBFZFD010000001.1:0-2527 GCA_041306485.1 Opitutia bacterium
CCCGCCCCCTTAGTATCCTCGGTCCCCTTAGTCTCCTTAGTCCCTCATCCCTCCCCCTCCTTCTTCGCACGGTTCCGATTACGCCCCATTCCAATCTTCTTCGAAAGATGAACCTCTGCCACCATCTCATCATTCACATTGTGGAGCATCGAATACGCGTTGTTGATCAGTTGTGACTTCGTTCGCCCGCGTAAGCTCCGGCTCGAGTAGACCAACTCCTTCAGCGCGCTCTCCAGGTCGTCGTCGGCGAGATTAACAATATAGCTCGCCGTCTTCTCTGCCCAAGCCGTCGCTCCAGGTCGCTTCCGCAGCGCCCGCAGCGCCGCCAAGGCCTCGCCCACCTGGCCATTGGACGCCAGACCATGGATGCGAAGGAACTCGTCCGCGAAGTCCGACTCCGCACCCGCCGCCGCCACCGCAGGATCTTCCGATAGCGCCGCAAAAGCCGCTGGCTCCAGCTCGTCCAGCGATAGCACAACCGGACCCAGCGTCACCAGCACACCCTGGGCATCCTTACCCGTTGCGCTCACCGAGACCAACCCGCCAGCCGCACGCGCCGCGCCGATCTCCAGAATAAGGATCGCATCCAGCGCCGCAGAGCAGGGCAGGGTACCCAGACGCGATGAGTCGCCACGCGAGCCGTCGCGACGCAGCACCTTCGCCACCACACCAGCACCCGCCGTCACCTTCAACTCCACCTGTCGCAGGTGCGCCTGACTCAAGATTGCGAACTCCTCCGCAAACCCTTCCTCAAGGTCCTCCGGCTTCTGGCCGTAGTGCGCCTGGCCCTCGCCCGCGTCCGCTATCTTGCCCAACAGGTGCTCGTTGAAACCATCGCCGAGGCCGACCGTCGAAGTCGTCACTCCAGCCTTGGCCAACTCAGCCACCTTCGCGGCAATCTCTTCCTGATCCGTCAGGCCCTGGTTGGCCTGGCCATCCGTCAGCAAGATCACCCGGCTCGTGCGGTTCGCGGCGGTGAAGGGCGCCAGTTGACGCGCACCCTCCTCCCACCCAGCGAAGAGCGCCGTGCTCCCACCCGACCGGATCGACTTCACCATGCGGCACAACTCCTCGCGGTTGGCCACCTGGGCCAAGGGCTGCACCACGCTCACCGTATTGTCGAAGGAGACCACCGCCACCCGGTCCTGCTCCCGCAGACCACGGATCAGGTTCGCAGCACAACCCAAGGCGGCCGCCAAAGGCTCGCCACTCATCGAGCCAGAGCGGTCGATGACGATTGCTAGGTCGAGAGGGGGGCGCTCCCTCTGGTCGTTCGAGAGGGAGGCTTCCGAGATCAGCCGGACCAAGGCCTTGGTCGACAAGGGCTGCCCGAGAGGCAGACCCTTCTTCAAGGGGTGGATCTCGAGGCGAGGCAGGCTAGCGGATGTAGGTAGGGGGGACGTCATGGGTGTGAGGAAACCACCCTAGAAACCATCCCGCTAGTGTCAACACCCTAAATCGTCATAAACCCATCCGACTGTCATAATCTTCCATCAAACGCGTGAATTCCTTGATAATGTGGTACTTCTGACTTTCTGACAGTTCACCGTCCTTACCAATGCGGATATTAACCTCACACCAAGGGGCCAATTTCACCCGGGTCCATCTCTCCTTCTTGCCAGGCTGCCGGAAGGCCAGGCGTGACATCTCAGCAATCTCCTTCAGCGCCGCCGACTCGGCCTCCGTCAGGTTCGGCTCTCGCAACATCTTCTCGGCCATCAGCGAAAGGCGCTCCAAGCCGCCTTCCTCGGTTCGGGCCGACATTAACATACGCCGGACCAGCGACTGTTTCGGGCTGCGGCTGACAGATTCCTCCGCCATCTCCTCTGCATAATGCCCGGCCTTCGTGCGGCGGTCATACAGCGCGGCCTTGCTCACTTGGATCGAATCCCCCTCCTCCGCCCGACTCTTGAAAAGCAGCCTCTCCGCCTCCGTCGGCTCCCCCAGCTGGTTGAGAAGCATATCCAACTCGTTCACCAACTTGGGACCTTTCATGCCGTGCAACTGCCCGACCACTCGGTCCAAGTCCCACCCACGCTCCGCCAAGAGCCGGGTCAAGACCAGCTGCCGAAACTGCACCGGGCCAAAAAGCGCCTTCCGGCGGTCCACCGGGTCTTTCTCCGGCGCGCTCAAAACCCCCCGCGTCAAATAGTACCGCACTAGGCGCTCCGTACACGCGAACTTCTCGTCAAACCCGCAATCCTCCAGGAAACGGGTGGCCTCTGAGGCTAATTCCTCGGCCGTCCCCCTCCAGTCCGAGGTCATCCGGATCCGCGCAATCGGGTTCAGTCCCATGCCCACACCCAATCCAGCCACCCCACTGTTAGCAATCGTTTTCCCATCTCTCCGCCTCGCTAACTGCCTCGGGTAGGGGCACGACCACGTCGTGACCTCGGACTGCCTCGGGTAGGGGCACGACCACGTCGTGACCTCGGGCCTCGGCACAGCGGCACGGAATAGGACCGCTGGCACCGCTAGCAAAACACAATTGGTGACCGGTGACAGGTGACCGGTAGCACAACTCCCT
>JBFZFD010000002.1:0-5267 GCA_041306485.1 Opitutia bacterium
CAAGGCGGCTAGGATGAGAAGGGCAGAGGTCTTCATCGGGGGTGTTCTCCCTTATCTTCCCCCCGGCACCGGGTCAGGCAAGTCCAGATTACTGCCTGCCAAGCCAAAGGTCGACCAACTGAGGCCCGCGGAAGAACCAAATGGCCCCGGCCAAGGCCAGGGCGGGTACGAAGGGCACGACAGCAGGGCCCGATTCTCCCCTCAGGCGAGACTTGATGAGGCTGGGGAGGACGAGCAGCACCCCGATAATGGAGCCCCCAAAGAAGGTGAAGAGCGCGCCCTGCCACCCTCCGAAGGCTCCAAGGCCAGCGCAGAGGATAATGTCGGCCTCACCCATGGCCTCCTTGCCGGCAAAGGCACTCCCCACGGTTCGCACCCACCAGGCCAGGGCGGTGCCGACCGCCAGGCCGAGCAGGGATTGCCCGAGGGAGACCAGATGATTGGCCCAAGGCCAGACGGCTTCGGGCAGGCTGACCTGATGGATACCGGGCAAGGCGGCGGAGGCCACGAGACCGGAGATCACTAGCAGGAAGTTTGGCGAATCTGGCACGAGCATCTCCTCGAGGTCGCAGGCGGCCAGAACGAGGAGCAAGGGAAGCAGGATGGAGGCCGCGATGGCTTTGTCGGCTGGTAGCCAAAACCAAGCGGCTGCCAGTGCGAGACCGCCGGCCAGCTCGAGCAAGGGGTAGCGAACGGAGAGGGGGCTATCGCAACAACGCGACCTCCCTCGCAGTATCAGCCAGCCGAGCAAGGGGATGTTGAGCCAGCCGGGGATGGGCTTACCGCAGGCGCAACGCGAGCTTGGTGTGACGATAGATTCCCCCTTGGGTAGGCGGTGGACGCAGACATTCAGGAACGACCCCACGCAAAGCCCGACGAGGCCAGCGGCTGAGGCAAACCAGCCTAGGTGGGCGAGGCGCAGCGCCTCAAGGTCAGGCAGAGTCATTCTTGGGACGATAAACGAAAAAACGAAAAACGAAGAATGAAAAATGAGGGCGTGGAGGGAGGAGGCTGAGCAGACGAAGGATGCTAAGGAGACTGAGGAGACGAAGGATGCTAAGGAGACTGGGGAGGCTGAGGAGGCGAAGGGGACTAAGAGACGAAGGAGTTTGAGTGGGCTGATTGCCGGTTATTCTGATTGGTCCTTCAATCCGTGCCGCTGTGCCAGCCATACCAGCCGTGCCAGCCCGCGCCTTTGGCGCGGGCTATTCCCCCAGTGCCTTCGCCATCACGTGCAGGGGCGGGAGGATTCCTGTCCAGATGCGGAAGGCTAGGGCGCCTTGCCAGCGAAGCATCGATCTACCGTCGCAGGAGGGGAGGTGCAGGGCATCGGCCTCGCGCAGGAGGCTAGAGCGGTGAGGGCCGTAGGTCGTGTCGTAGATGAAGGCTGCCCTCGCAAGAGCCTCGGGAGGGAGCGGTGAGGGGTCGTCGGCCTTGAGGCCGAGGGTGGTGCAGTTGACGATCACGGCGCCCTCGGGGATGAGGGGGTCTGAGGGCGAGCCGAAGCTGACCCGTGTGTCGCCGAGTTGCCCGGCCATAGCTTCGGCCTTATCGACCGAGCGATTGAGGATGACGAGCGAGTCGCAGCCTAGGCGGAGGCAGGCGGTTGCGATAGCACGGGCGGCTCCGCCAGCGCCGAGCACGACGATGGCACGGCCCTGGGGTCCTGACCCGGTGCGCTCGGCTAGAGCCTCGGCGAAGCCGAGCCCGTCGGTATTGAAGGCCTTCCAGCCGCTGGGCACGGGCGCGAGCGTGTTGGCGGCCCCACAGTCCTCGGCGCTGAGGTCGCGCTCCTGGGAGAGGCGCAGTCCCTCGGTCTTGTGGGGCACGGTCAAGTTGAGGCCGCCGGCGCCGAGGAGGCGGAGTTGACCGAGGGCTTCGGGGAGCTGGTCCGCTCCGATGTGAATGCGATGGTAGCGTCGGCCGCGCAGGGCAGGGTTGCCCAGGGCCAACAGGGCAAGCGAGGCCTGGTGCATGACAGGGCTCAGGGAGTGGGCGATGGGATCGCCGAGCACGGCGAAATCCCCAGCTTGGAAGCGTCCCTTGGCGAGGTCAGCGAGGGTGAGGGTTTCAGATGGGGCCATGTTGGTCGGGGTGGCCGATAGCCCGCGCTAGCGCGGCGAAGGCCTCGGCGCGGGCGGCGTCGCCGCGTTCGGCGTGCTGAGTGGCGAGGTTGCGGCAGGCACGAGCTAGAGTCTCACGTCGGTCGACGGGGCCGAGCATCGAGTTGTCCTCGGGCAAGGAATTCTCGCGCAGGGCGAGGCGGATTTCGTCGCGGGTGCGGAAAGCCCCGCCCGCGTAGGCGTCGACGTAGATGGGCTCGCCGTCGCCGAACCAGCCGACCATGAAGCGTCCGGGCAAGCCGACGGGTTCGAGCTGGATGCCGAGGCGGTGCGCGACGAGGAGGTAGACGGCGCAGAGCGAGAGTGGGTTGCCGCGGCGTCGGCTGAGCACATGCGAGAGCAGCGAAGTTTCCGGATCGTCGCAGCCATCCTCCGCGCCGCGGAAACCGGCTTCGCCGAAAATCACGCGGCTCAGCGTCCGCAGGCGTGAACGCATGTCGGAGGGGGCGAGCATCAGCCCGCGCGCCCGCTCGGCCAGTTGGTCGAGGTGTCGGGCATAGGCATCCTCGGGTAGCTCAGGCGAGAGTACGCGTTCGAGGGCGAGGAGGCCCTCCTCGAGTCCCGAGCTTGGATCTTGGGCTACTGCGAGCAGGGCGGTTGCGGCGGCCTCGGGCGTTGCGAGCCGCCGGAGCACATCACGCGCATGGCTCCCGAGTTCCGGATGGAGGGCGAGCTCGCTTAGCCACCGGACACCGCTGGCTCCTGCCCGTCGGGCCCGTACGAGCACGGCTTCCCTAACAACGGGGGAGGGGTCGTCGAGCAGGCGTTCGAGCGCCAGCAGGTCGCGGGAGACCAGCATCACTCCTTGCTGCACGCATCTGGCAGCCGGGGCAACCTTTCCTGTTGAGGGACAAGGAGGCGCAAAGGGGGACGCTTTGGCGCGCCCCGGGGTTGAATCAGCCCCGCCTAGGTGGTTATTCAGCCCGTGGTCTTGGCAGGGTTGATGCAACAAGGATGCATCATGAGTCATCCCTTCGGAAATCTGACGGATAAGAGCGCCGAGGCCATTGTCGCGGCCCAGGCCGAGGCCGCCCGCCGCAACCACGGTGCGGTCGAGCCCGCCCACCTCGCCCTTGCCTTGCTCGACCAGGATGGGGGTGTCGTGCCCTCCCTCCTACGCAAGGCCGGGAAGACGGCCGACAGTCTGCGTGCGGGGCTTGAGCGCCCCCTTTCCCGAGCTGCCAAGGTCAAGGGTGGCTCGACTCCAGGCTTCTCGGGCGAGGCTCAGCAAGCACTGCTCAAGGGCAAGGAGGAGGCCGACGCGATGAAGGACTCCTATGTCTCGGTGGAGCACCTCCTACTCGCGCTCTGCGAGTCCTCTTCCATCCAGTCTGCCTTCGCCGCGCTCGGTCTCGACCGCGTCGCCATCCTCTCCGCCCTCAAGGGCCTACGCGGGGCGCAGCGCGTCACTAGTTCCAGTCCCGAGGGGTCCTACGAGGCCCTCGCCAAGTATGGCATCGACCTGACGGCTCGCGCTCGGGCGGGCAAGGTCGATCCAGTCATCGGCCGCGACGAGGAAATCCGCCGCGTCATCCGGATCCTTTCCCGGCGCACCAAGAATAACCCCGTCCTCATCGGTGAGCCTGGCGTGGGCAAGACCGCGGTGGTCGAGGGCCTCGCCCAGCGCATTGTGGCCGGCGACGTGCCTGAGGGGTTGCGCGACAAAATCGTCTGGTCGATGGACCTTGGTTCCCTCCTTGCCGGCTCCAAGTACCGCGGCGAATTCGAGGAGCGCCTCAAGGCCGTGCTCGGCGAGATCCAGTCCGCTGAGGGTCGCATCCTTCTCTTCATCGACGAACTCCATACCTTGGTGGGAGCCGGACGGACCGACGGCGCGATGGATGCGAGTAACCTGCTCAAGCCGATGCTCGCGCGGGGCGAGCTCCATTGCATTGGTGCGACCACCCTCGATGAGTACCGCAAGCACATCGAAAAGGACGCCGCCCTCGAGCGTCGATTCCAACAGGTACTGGTCGCCCCGCCCTCCGTGGCCGAGACTGTCTCCATCCTTCGCGGACTCCGCGAGCGCTTCGAACTCCACCACGGCGTCCGCATTCAAGATGCCTCCCTCGTCGAGGCGGCCGCCCTCTCCGACCGCTACATCACCAGCCGATTCCTGCCCGACAAGGCAATCGACCTGGTGGACGAGGCCTGCGCCCAGATTCGCACGGAGATCGACTCGGTGCCCTCCGAGCTCGACGCGGTCAATCGACGCGTGCTCCAGCTGGAGATCGAGGAGGCCGCGCTGACCGCCGAGAAGGATGTCGCTTCCGTTGCCCGCCTCGACGTCCTCCGAAAGTCCCTCGCCGATGGTCGCGAAGAGCAGAAGGCTCTCCGCGCACGCTGGGAGGCAGACAAGGGGGCGGTCACTCAGGTGCGCGCTGCTCGCGAGGCGCTCGACGCCGCCCGCCGCGAGCTCGCCGCCGCCGAGCGCACCTACGACCTGGGTAAGATGGCCGAGCTTCGTCATGGTCGCATTCCCCAGCTCGAGGCCGACCTCTCAGCCAAGGAGATCACCGCTGGCGCCGCTGGCGGGCTCTTCCGTGAGTCAGTCGTGCCGGATGACATCGCTGAGGTCGTCTCGCGCTGGACCGGCGTCCCCGTGGCCAAGCTCCTCGAGGGAGAGCGTCACAAGCTCCTCGGCTTGGAGGACGCTCTGCGCGCCCAGGTCGTCGGCCAGGAGGAGGCGGTCCGCTCCGTCGCCGAGGCCGTCCAGCGCTCCCGCGCTGGTGTGCAGGATCCCCGTCGTCCCGCTGGCTCCTTTCTCTTCCTTGGTCCGACGGGTGTGGGTAAGACCGAGCTGGCTAAGGCCCTCGCTCGGCAGTTATTCGACGACGAGGCCGCGTTGCTCCGGTTGGATATGTCCGAGTACATGGAGAAGCATTCCGTCTCGCGCATGATTGGCGCACCTCCGGGCTACGTGGGACACGAGGAGGGTGGCCAGCTGACGGAGGCCCTTCGCCGCAAGCCCTACGCCGTCGTGCTACTCGACGAGGTCGAGAAGGCTCACCCAGATGTCTTCAATACCCTCTTGCAGGTGCTGGACGATGGTCGCCTCACCGATTCACAGGGTCGGACCGTCGACTGCCGTAACGCCGTCTTTATCCTGACCTCTAACCTCGGTGGTCGCCTTCTCGCCGAGCA
>JBFZFD010000003.1:0-5603 GCA_041306485.1 Opitutia bacterium
ATTATCCGCGGACGCGACGGGTGAAGTCACGAAAGGCGGGGTGTCCAGATCCACCGAGTAGGGCATAGAAGACCGTCTCGACCGGGAGTACGTGGGCGCCGGCACGTGCGAGGGCGTCGAGGCAGAGCGTTTGGTCGGCCGGTCGCCGGGAGCCGATGGCGTCGGCCAGGAGGGTGACGCCCCAGCCCTCGGCTAGGGCCTGGATGGCGGTCTGGTGGACGCAGACCGAGCCCTCAACGCCGGCCAAGAGGAGGTGATCCACTCCTTGGGCACGGATACGCTCGACGAGGCCCTCGGCGGCCAATGCGGAGAAGTCGGACTTGGGAAAGACTTGGGCGGAGGAGCCAACTGAAGTGAGGAGGGAGGCATCGGTTGCGCCCAGCTTCCCTGGTACCTGCTCGGTGAGGTAGACTGGGAGGCCGAGCTGGACGGCGGTGGCGGCAGCGAGGCGGGCGCGGGCAAGGACGGCGTCGCCGCCACTGACCACGCCGAGGAAGGGCGGTTGGAAATCGACGAGGAGGAGGGCCACGGCCATGGGGCCATCCAAGCGGGGGATGTGCCGGGGCACAATCCCCGAGGCGGATAGGGATGTCCCTTGCCCTCCGGGCCCGGGGGAGCCTCAATGTCCCCCATGGAATGGCAGGTAAAGCCCATCGCCCGAACCTGCGCCGTCAGCGGCCGAGAGCTGGTGCCCGGCGACCTCGTCACCTGCATCGTGCACAAGCCCATCGGGGGCATGATGGAGAGATCCGACGTGCTGCGGGACCGTGCGCAGGAATTCTCGACCGAAGGCCTGGTGCTCGGGCGCTGGAACCGCGAAGTCAAAGAACGTGGCGAGGAAGAGCGCGCCCAGCAGGCGCAGCTGCTCGCCTCCCGAGAGGAGTTCTTCCTCTCGCTCTTCGAGGATCCGTCGGATCCCGCCGGCGAGAAGGCCATTCTCAAGTACATCCTCGCCTTGCTGCTCGAGCGGCGGAGGCTAATCAAGGCTCAGGGCCCGGCGGTCGACGGTCAGGCCCCCTACCTGCACGTCAGAACCCAGCAGGTGTTGCAGGTGCCAGCGATTGACCTGCAGCCCTCCGACATCCAGCGCGTGCAGAGCACCCTCGACCTTCTTATCGGCTGAAATCCCCATGCGCACGCTGACCGTCCTCTTCTCCCTCGCCCTCGCCGGCTGCTCTACCGAGCTGCCGGAGGACGTCTTCTCGATTTTCATCGAGGCCCCTCTCTCGTCACGAGATTCTGCCCAGACCACCATCACGCTCCCGGTGAGCGGCGTGCAGGTCTCGGTGCTACGTGCCCCTGTGATCAAGGCGGAGGAGTTCCTCAACACGGAGGTGGTCGAGGCTGGCCCGCGGGACATCCGATCGACCTACCTACTCGTACAGGTCGACCCGCGCGTGGCCAAGCCCCTGATGAGCCTAACCAGCAGTTCAGAGGCCCGGGGTAAGCAGTTCGTGCTGGTGGTAAACGCCGAGCCAGTCGGACTGATGCGCATCGAGCAGCCAGTGCTCGATGGTAACCTATTCTTCGCGGTGGAACGTCCCGAGCTGGGAGGTGCGGATGCGGCTGCCTACTGGAACCGCCGGCTCAACGCCTCCATCCTCCTCTACCGCAAGTGGCGGGAGGAGGAGGGCAAGTGAGGCTGGTACCCGCTGCGCTCGCACTCCTCGCCGCCGTGGTCGCGAGTGCGGTGGAGGTGGCCTGGCCGACCAGCGCCGGGCGCCCCTATGGACGCCCCTACTCCGAGTTCATCCAGCCCACCGTGTCAGGCCGGATGGAGTCCGGTCTGTTCGGGATGACCCGTAACGAGGGGACGCGTTTCCACGAGGGCGTGGACATCCGGCCAGCCTTCCTCAACTCGCGCGGCGAGGCAGTCGACGCGGTGCGTGCGGCGCTGGCTGGGCGCGTGGCCTATGTCTGCAACGAGGTCAACGGTGGCTACGGACGTTACATCGTGCTGGAGCACCCCCGCGCGGAGTTGCCCGTCTACACCCTCTACGCCCACCTCGCCGACATCCGCGGAGACCTGCAGGTGGGCAAGGAGATCTCCGAAGGTCACTTGCTGGGCACCCTCGGGCGGAGCTCGTCCGGCACCGATCCCATTCCCCAGGACCGCGCCCACCTACACTTCGAGATTGGTGTGCGACTCTCCGACAACTTTGCCCGCTGGTACGAGGGCTCACAGTACCGGAGGCAAACCAACGTGCACGGTAATTTCAATGGCATGAACCTAGCAGGCTTCGATCCCCTGCAGTCGGTGCTGTTGCGTCCGAGGGTCGACCTGCACACTGTGGTCAACGACCTTCCGGCCGCCTTGGTCGTGGTGGCGCGCAGCCGACAGGCGCCGGACTTCGTGCGCCGATACCCGCAACTCGTCACCGGCACCTCTCAGGGATCCATCGGCTGGCGTATCGAGTTCACCTGGCACGGTATGCCGAAGCGATGGACACCTATCCTGCAAGGCACGGCTGGGGTGCCGGCGACGGGTTGGCGGATTGAGCGCCTGACCTCGCGACCAGATCTGCGACGTCTGCTAGAGCAGCGCCAGATGCTCGTCCCGGGCACGACGCAGCCGGGAGAGACGCTACGCAGGACGATGGGAATCCTCCTACCGTCTAGTTGAGACCAAGGTCACCCGGACCCTCGGCAAATAGCCGCAGGTCGGGCCGGATGCGGCCGAGCCATCGCCGCCATAGCAATTCCTCGCCAAGGGACTCTACCTCGTCGCCGAGGGGTGCCACTACCCAGGCGTTGAGACGCAGCTCGTTGTCCAACTGACCAGGCGACCAAGCGGCATGGCCGACGTAGGCGCGCAGGCGGACCGTCGGATCGGCGGCGAGGGCGACGGCCTCAGATTCCTCTAGGCCGAATCGGACAGCGCCGAGACCGGAGGGACCGAGGCACCAAGCACCGAGGGCGAGACGATCAGGATGCACCGGCCCGCCCTCATGAAGGGCAGCTCCAGCGAGGGGTCCTCCGGCGAAGCGGCCATCGAGATCGACAAGGGTACGCCCCATTGGGCGGTTGAGAATAACGCCGAGGGCGCCGTGCTTGGCCGAATGATGGTGGAGCAGGACGACAGAGCGTCGGAAACTCTCGTGATCGAGCGAAGGGTGGGCGAGCAGCACCTGTCCGGCCAGCGAGGCGGCCACAGCTCAGCCTAGCTTGCGCACGACGATGCCGGATTGCGCGAGAAGCTCCGCCACAAGGCTGTCGTTGCGGTAGTCGTGACGGTAGCGGATCTCGGCGATGCCCGCAGCGGCGAGGATCTTGGCGCAGTTGATACAGGGAAAGTGAGTCACGTAGCAGACCACACCCTGGAGGGTAATGCCACGTTTGGCGGCGTCGGCCACGGCGTTCTGCTCGGCGTGGACGGTTGCCTGCTCGTGGCCGTCGCGGATCCTAGAATCGTGGGGCGCCCCGGGGAGGAAGCCGTTGTAACCCGCGGCAACGATGCGGTTGGGATGAGGGCCGGCGGAGACCATCAAGCAGCCGACGTGCAGCCGCTCGCAGCTCGAGCGCGAGCTGAGCAGCAGGGCGGTGGCCATGAAATAGTCATCCCATGACGGGCGGGCGGCAGCCGTGACAAGGGACTCGAGGAGATCCGGCAGGGATTCCGGCTGGCTCATGGGACGAGCATAGAAACCCCGGCAGGCGGGGCGAGGCAAGCGGCAGTTACGCACAGGGCACCGGCGAGGAGCAGGAGCAGCGCGGCTTGTCCGAGGAAGGGAACGAATGCGGCGGGCGTGGTGGCGCGGCGGAAGCCAAGGTGGCTCCAGGCGGCAAGCGGGAGAAGGAGGAGGGGAAGCCAACCGAAGACCCAGGTCAGGCAGCCGAGGCCGAGGAGGATGTTGGCGAGGTGCAGGTTGCGGGCGAAGCCCCAGCCAAAGCGGACAACGGTGGTACGCTTGCCCGCGAGGGCATCGGTCTCTTTGTCGCGAGCATTGTTGGCGAGGAGGATGTTGTCGGCCAGCAGGCCAATGCCCAGGCCTGCTGTGAGAAGGTCAGCGAGCAAGGGCGGCCATGCGACTGGGTCATAGGGAGGGTATAATGCGGAGACATCCCACAGCACATAGCCGGTGAGGGCGGTGGCCTGGATGCCGAAGCAGGCGATGACAAAGACATCGCCCAATCCCACGTAGGCGAGGGGAACAGGGCCGAGGGTGTAGCCGACGGCGAGAAGTAAGGCCAGCACCCCGGCGAGCAGCAGCCAAGGCTCGCCCATGGCCAGAGGAAAGCCGAAGAGAAAGGCCAACAACAGAGCCAGCACTGTGGCCCAGCCCATGGCGAAGGCGGAGATACGCCCCTCGGCTACTGCCCTAGGAGGGCCGACGCGGCCAGATTGGTCGGCGCCGCGCAGGCCGTCGCCGTAGTCATTAGCTAGGTTGCTCGCCACCTGCGCCAACAGGGCGAAGGCCAGGCAATGGAAGAGAATGGAGCCGACGCCGGGATGCCGTGGGGCGTGCTGGGAATAGGTGGCGGCGGCGACTGCGACGGGCACGCCCGCGGCCACGAGCGTCCGCGGGCGAACGGCGTGGATCCAGTCGACGAGTTGGGCCATGGGTCACGATGACGGTCATAGCGGCAGGGTGAAAACCCCAAAAACAAACGGGCCCCGGATTCCGGGGCCCGCGCATTTGCTCCGAAGAGGCTTACTTGGACTTCAACTCGGTACCCGCGAACAGGGTCGCGGTGATGGCGCGCTTCCAGTTCTCGGTGGTCTGACCAGGGGTCACGCGATCGATGAACTTGGTCTCGTCTTCTGAGGTATTGGAAACCCAGAGGACGTGGGCGTCGCCGAAGACGATATGTCCGCCCTCGGAGCCCCAGACGCCAACAGTTGCATCCCACTTGCCGTCGGTGCCGAGACCGCGGGTCCAGACGAGGGGGGTATTGGTGCCGATATTACGGGTGGTAGGGGAGTAGGAAGACCAAGAGATGAAGCCGTTGTCGGCGCTGCCCGAGGAAACCTTGGTGGCGATGGTACGGGAGTCGCCAGCACCCTCAAGGACCTGCTTGGCGAAGATGGCGGACTCGTTGGAGGGGTCGGCCTCGACATACCAGAGCTCGGCCTCGTTGAGGTCGACATTGAAGGCGAGGACGGCGGCGAACTGGTCGATGGTGCTGGCCTGGGTGTTGGCAGCGACCGACCAGGCACCGGCGCGGACGAACTTACCGCCGCTACCCGAGTTGTTAAAGTTGACGTAAGCCTTGCCGATGTTGGCGAGCTTAGTCTGGGCGGAGGACTTCTTAGCAGCCTTCATGACACCTTGGACGCCAGGGAAGAGCACGGCGGCTAGGATGCCAATGATGGCGATAACGGTTAGCAGCTCGATGAGCGTGAAACCTGAGCGCTTGCGGGTGGGGAGGTTCATTGAGGGGGGTAGGAGTTAAACAATGCGGGAGAAGGTGGAGGCAGGGAAGTACAAAAATAGTTTTTTTGTGACAGATAAGCCACGCCGCTTAGTAAGGTAGGGGGAAGCGCTGGCAAAGGCCCTCGGCCAGCACCCGGCCGGCGGCGATCTTAGCAGGGTCCTGGGGGCCGGAAAGGACCACGGAGATAGCCTCGGCAATGACATCCATATCGGCCTCGAGCATCCCAC
>JBFZFD010000004.1:0-6453 GCA_041306485.1 Opitutia bacterium
GACTCAAGGGGTTAGCGGAGGGCGGTGGAGAGGGCGGATTCCAAGGCGGCGTAGGCGGGGGCGAGCTGGGACCGGGGCTGGAGGCTGCCTGGAGCGGGCTGGCAGAAAGCCTGCTCGAGTTGGTCGAGGGGGATGTGGCAGGCGGCGTGGGCGGCACGGAGGGCGGCTCCGAGCGCGGCGGAATCGGATACAGCGAGGCGGTGGACTGGGGCACCAAAGACGTCGGCGAAAATTTGTGCGATAGCGGGATTTTCGGAGGCACCGCCAGTGAGGAGGAGACGGGTGGTGGGCGCGCCGACCCAGCGACTGTGGAGGCGAAGGTTGAGGGCTTGGCCCTCGACGGCTGCGCGGGCAAGAGCGAGCCCGTCGGCGGGTGCGCCGACAACGAGGCGACCAGCGGGACGGCGCGGGGTGATCTCGGACTGCTCGAGTGGAAGGACAACGCCTTGAGCTGGAGGGGTGGAGTTGATCGCAGCGGCGAAGGCTGCCCAATCGGTGAGGCCGAGCTCGCGGCGGATGGCGTCACGGGCCAGGGAGCCATTGCGGACGCAGACGAGACTCATGCTACCGCCCATGGGATTGCCGAAGGCGTGGCCGAGGCCGGAGGGGTCGGTGCGGATGCCCTGACTCGCGGCGAAAAGTGTGTCACTGGTGCCGAGGCTGACCACGACTTGCCCTGGGAGGGAGGCCCCCATGCCGACGAGGCTAGAGGGATTGTCGCCACTGCCCACGATGACTTGGCAACGCGGAGAGAATCCGTGTCGGGCGACCATGTGGGTAGAGATGGGGCCGACGACGGTGGGACCGGGAACGAGCGCGGGAAGGCGGGAGGCGAGGCCGGGGGCAGTGGCGGCGAGCGCAGCGGGGGGCCAGTCGCCGGTGGCGAGCTCCATCAGGTTCATGCCAGCGCCGTCGCCCGTATCGATGGGTGCATCACACCCGGCCAGAACCGAGGTGAGGAAGGAGGAGACGAGATGGACGCGCGCGGTACGTTCCCAGTCGGCGGGATTGAGGCGTGCGAAGCGCCGGATCTGGGGTCCGGTGAAGCGCTCGGTGACGGCGCTGCCGGTGAGGTCGCAGGCGGCTTGGTCGCCGCCGAGCGCGGCGCGGATGGCTTGGCAATCAAGGGTGGTGGAGTTGTCCATCCAGATGGGCGAGGTGCGCCGTGTCAGGAAGGAGGCGAGCTGGGCGGAGAGGGGTCGGGAGGGGTCGGCGGCGGCAAGCAGACGCTCATAGCCCTCGGCGAGGTAGACGCTGCCATGTTGCTGACCGGAGACGGCGAGGGCGACGACGGAGGAGAGGTCGGCTTGGGAAGCGAGGCGATCGAGGGCGAGTTGAAGTCCGTCGAGCCAGAGGAGAGGGTCTGCGTGGACTTGGCCGTCATCCAATCCTGGGATGAAGCCCTCGGGATGACCACGGTCGGGGAAATCCGGGCCGAAGCCGGCGTGAGCGCGGGCGAGGGTGGCGCCGGTGGCCACGTCGATCATCAGGGCGGTGACGCCCTGCGTGGAAAGATCGAGGCCGAGGACGCGCGCCATGGCGCTCAACTGAGGTGATCGTTGATGAGATTCTCGAGCATCTCCTGCCGACCAGAGTCAAGTTGAGGAGCGCGGATGGAGCGGGCGTAGGCGTCGAGCTCGGCGAGGGTAACCTTACCCTGCTCGACTTTGCGGCCGATACCGATGTCCCAGGAGGCATAGCGCTTGTCCACGAAGCGCTCGAGCCGCCCGTCGCTAAGCAAGGAGTGGGCGGTCTTGAGACCGCGCGCAAAGGCATCCATGCCGCCGATATGGGCGTGGAAGAGGTCGAGGGGCTGGTGAGACTCGCGGCGGCGCTTGGCGTCGAAATTGAGGCCGCCGGTGGTGAAGCCGCCCATCCGGAGGATACGCAGCATGATGTTGGTGGTCAGATAGAGGTCGGTGGGGAACTGATCAGTGTCCCAGCCAAGGAGGGTGTCTCCACGATTCGCATCGACCGAGCCGAGCGCGCCGGCACTGATGGCTACTTCCATCTCATGCTCCATGGTATGACCAGCGAGGGTCGCGTGGTTGGTCTCGAGGTTGAGTTTGAAGTGCGGGAGGAGGCCATGCTCGCGGAGGAAGTTGAGGCAGGCGGCGGCGTCGGAATCGTACTGGTGAGTCGAGGGCTCGCGGGGCTTAGGCTCGATGTAGAACTGGCCCTTGAAGCCGATGCGACGGGCATGGTCGACAGCGAGATGGAGGAGCGCGGCGAGGTGGCTGAGCTCGCGGGGCATGTCGGTGTTGAGTAGGGTAGAGTAGCCCTCGCGGCCGCCCCAGAAGACGTAGCCCTTGCCGCCGAGGGCGTGGGTCGCCTCGAGGGCGTGGCGCACTTGGCTGGCGGCATAGGCGAAGACATCGGCGGAGGGCGAGGTGCCAGCGCCTTGAGCGTAGCGGGGATGGGAGAAGAGGCAGGCGGTGCCCCAGAGCAGGCGCTTACCGGAGGCGCGCTGGTGGGCCTTGAGCTCGCGGGTGACGCGAGCGAGATTGGCGTGGGTTTCGTCGAGCGTGGCTCCCTCGGGGGAGACATCACGGTCGTGGAAGCAATAATGGTCGATGCGGCACTTCTCGAGGAACTCGAAGAAGACGGGGATGCGGCGCAGGGCATTGTCGAGCGACTCGCTACCATCGTCCCAGGGCATCAGTGCGGTGGGAGCGCCGAAAGGATCACCGAGGCCGTTGCGCATGACGTGCCAATAGGCGGCCGCGAAGCGCAGGTGATCGGCCATGCGCTTGCCGCCAACCTTCGCATCAGGGTCATAATGGCGGAAGGCGAGCGGGTGACGGGACTTGGGGCCCTCGTATTCAATCTTCGGGATGCCGGGGAAAAATTCCTTGCGAGCGGCGGGCTTAGGGCGGGGCATAGGGGAGAGGGAGGGAGAGGGAGGGAGAGGATGCTGAGGATACCGAGGATACCGAGGATTCCGAGGATACTGGGGTGCGAGGAACGAAGAACGAAAATTTAAGAACGAAGAAGGTGGGATGCTTGGGATGCCGGGGAGAAGGAACGAAAAAAGAGGATACTGGGGATGCCGAGGATACTGGCGATGGCGGGGAAGGGGGAATGAAGAACGAAAATTTAAAAAAGGGGGCTGAGGATTCTAACGGAGGGGCGCCGGGCTTGTGGGGCTGCTAAAAAAGCCAGGAGTAGATAGCGCGGCCGTAGGCGTCGAGGAGGAGGCAAATCCAGAGGACGGTAGCGTTGACAATGACAAGGAAGACGGCGGCCGAGCCCATGTCCTTGGCGCGCTTCGCGAGGGGATGACGCTCGAGGGTGATGTGATCGGTGTTTGCCTCGATGGAGGAGTTGAGGAGCTCGACGACGAGGATGAGTAGGAGAGAGCCGAAGAGGAGGGCGCGGACCCAGAGGGAGAGGCCTGGCAGAGTCCAAGCGGCGAGGGCGAAGGGGGCGCAGGCGAGGAGCTCCTGGCGGAAGGCATGCTCGTGGATCCAGGCGGCGCGAAGGCCGTCGACGGTGTAGCCGAGGGCGTTCCAGACGCGGGCGAAGCCGCCCCGTGACTTCATGCGCGAGGCGTGCGGCTGCTTAGGCGCGGGGGTGGACACGGCTCAGAGCTTGAAGCGCTCGGCGACTTCCTTGGCCAAGGCCTCGTAGGCGACGGCGCCAGGGGAGTGGGGGTCGTAGTCGAAGATGGTCTTACCGTGGCTAGGGGCCTCGGAAAGCCGGATGGAGCGGGGGATGTGGCTGCGCAGGACGAGCTGAGGGAAGTGCTTCAGAACCTCTTCGACAACTTGGCGAGAGAGCTTGGTGCGGACGTCGTACATGGTCATGACAATGCCGCCGACCTGGAGAGAGCTCCCGGCGCCAGCGGCCTTGAGCTGGTCGACGACGCCAAGAATCTGGCCAAGCCCTTCGAGAGCGAGGTACTCGGTTTGGAGTGCGACGAGGAGTTGGTCGGAAGCGGCGAGGGCGCTGAGCGAGAGGACGCCGAGGGCGGGTGGGCAGTCGATGATGACGGCGCGGTACTTACCGGAATCGATGAGGGGGCGGAGGGCGTCGCGCAGTCGACCGAGGAAGCCGTCGGTGCCGGCTAGCTCGGACTCGAGGGCGGCGAGGTCGATTTCGGAGGGGATGATATCGAGTCCGGTCACGCCGGAAGGGATGACTTTGTCGGCGGCCGCACCCTCTCCGTGGAGGACGCGGTAGAGGGAGCCACCGGCAGTCTTCTCGAGGCCGAGGGCGCTAGTGGCGTTGGCCTGAGCGTCAAGGTCGATGAGCAGAGTGGGCAGGCCGAGACGGGCGAGACCGGCCGCAAGGTTGACCGCGGTGGTCGTCTTGCCGACCCCGCCCTTCTGGTTGGCGATGGCGAGGACTTGGGCCACGTTCAGCAATCAACGAGCGGACGCTCGACCTCAGTGGGGGCCTCGTAGTCAACGCCGGCGAGACCGAAGCCGAAGTTGCGAAGGAAGTCGGTCTGATAGGAGGCGAAGTCGCCGAGGGCGTCGAGCGTCTCGGTGCTCACTTGAGGCCAGAGTTCGAAGACGGCGCGCTGCACAGCCGGATCCATCTCGAGGTCGTCGAGACGGACGCGGCCAGCGTCATCAAAGTCGAGTGCGTTGCCATTGTACATCTGGCGCTCGAAGAGGCGCTGGATCTGCTCGATGCAGCCCTCGTGCGTGCCCTTGGCCTTCATGACCTTAAAGAGGAGGGAGATGTAGAGAGGGACCACCGGGATGGCAGAGGAGGCTTGGGTGACGACCGCCTTGTTGACCGAGACGAAAGCGCGGCCGCGGCGGAGCTTGAGGAGCGCGTCGATGCGCTGGCCTGCCTGCTCGAGGTCTTCCTTGGCTTTGCCGATGGTGCCGTCCTTGTAGATCGGCCAAGTGACCTGCGGGCCGATGTAGGAGTAGGCCACGGTCTGGGCGCCCTCGGCGAGGACGCCGGCTTGGTCGAGGGCCTCGAGCCAGAGTTCCCAGTCCTCGCCACCCATCACCTTGACGGTGTTGGCGACATCCTCGGGCGTGGCGGGCTCGAGGGTGACGTCGTTGACCACCTTGCGATCGGTATCGAGGTTCTTGGCGTGGAAAGATTGCCCGACGGGCTTGAGCACGGACTTATGAGTCTCGCCGGTCTTGGGGTCGGTGCGGCGGGGCGAGGCGAGGGAATAGACGATAAGGTCGACCTTCCCCCCGGGGAGGCGCTTGCGGATAGCCTCGATGGCCTGGGCCTTGAGCTCGGTCGAGAAGGCGTCGCCGTTGAGAGAGAGGGCGGTGAGGCCGGCCTTGCGGGCCTCGTTGTGGAAGGCGACGGTGTTATACCAGCCTGGGCTGGCGGGCTTCTCCCCCTCGGCGGGACGCTCGAAGAAGATGCCCAGGGTGGCGGCACCCGAGCCAAAGGCAGCGGCGACGCGAGAGGAGAGGCCGTAGCCGGTAGAAGAGCCGATGACCAAGACCGACTTGGGGCCGTCCTTGAGCGGGGGGCGGGACTTAACGTGGGCGATTTGCTCGCGAAGGGCGGCGGCACATCCCTCGGGGTGGGCAGTCAGGCAGATGAACCCACGGACCCGGGGCTTGAGGACAACGGAAGCCATAGGAGATGCCTAAAGGGAGGGAGGGGGGTTTAAAAGGAAGAAAGAGGAGATAGATTTGAGGGAGACTAAGGAGACTAAGGATGCTGGGGAGACTAAGGAGACTGAGGATGCTGGGGATGCTGGGGAGACTAAGGATACTGGAGGCTGAGGGGAGGTACCCGGGGAAAGAACCCTAGAGCAAGAATCTTGGTGCCTATCAGGCCTGCAGCCAAACTGGCTTCGTGGAAAAGGGGTTCGAGCAACTGATTGTCTGGCAGCAAGCCAAGGCGCTAGCGGTCAGTGTTTATCGGGAGTGTCGCAAGCCCCCTCTTCGGGACGACAGAACGATGCGCGACCAAATGCAGCGCGCAGCGCTATCCGTTTCATCCAATATCGCAGAGGGGGGCGAGAGGGACTCCACAAAGGAAGAACTCCGTTACCTTAGCATCGCAAAGGCGTCTACCGCTGAACTGCGCTCGCAGCTTTTGGTCGGAGAGGAGATCGGCCTCATCGAGCCATCCGTCTGTAAGCAACTTTGCGATCAGTGCCGGAAGGTCGGATTTTTATTGGTCCAATTCATGAAATACAAAAAGACGACCCTGCCTCTCCCGAGGCGCCAAACCAACCCCGCGCCTCCCCACCCCCCTCAACCTCCTCAGTATCCTTAGTCTCTGAGGATTCCGAGGAGGCTAAGGATACCGGGGATAATGGGATGAGGCAGGACGTACGGAACCCCCCGGCTCCCTCCTTCCTCCCTAGTCTCCTTAGTATCCCCAGTCTCATCCCCAACAAAAGACCCCGCTGTCGCGGGGTCTTTAGAGGGCTTGAGGGAGTTCCTCAGACCTTGGTGACCAGACCGGCCTTGATGGCCTTAACCGCAACCCAGATACGCTTGATCTCTCCGCTAG
>JBFZFD010000005.1:0-5085 GCA_041306485.1 Opitutia bacterium
TCCAATGTGAGAGCAAAAGTTCCGTGCCGTCGTAAAGCGCGGCTACCTCGCGCGCGAGGGTATCGGCCTCGGTCACCGTCCCGCGTACCTTGACTCTCCAGGTGGTCCCAAAGGCCTTGCCCTCCCAGGTGGTCCTCTCGGCCATTGTCGTATCAGCGGGTGCGCGAGCCCAGAGGGCGGCTGCTCCAAGGAGCAACAAGGCGAGGGCGGCGAAGTCCTTGGGGCCGAGCTTGCTTTCATTGCTCGTCGTGCGGATGTAGCTGAGCAGCGCACCAGTGGGGCAGCCGTAATGACAATAGGCCATGGGCACGAAGGGTGCTGCGAGGAGGCCGGCTACGGCGAGGATGGCCGAGGCAAGGGCTGCGCCGCCGATTACCCAGGCGTCGAAGGGCTCCAGCGCGGCTAGATTGAACTGCGGCCACACGAGGGCACCGAGAAAGGCGGCGCCGAGGATGAGCATGGGGATTTTCCTGAGCAGGCGGTCGGCACGTGGCGCGAGGGTCAACCGCCGGACGGGTAGGTGCGCGAGCAGTGATTGCGCAGCGCCATGCGGACACACCTGGTGGCAGTAGACCTGTTTGCCGCTCGCCCACGGCGCAAGCAGGGCCACTGCGGCGAGCAGGGCGAGGGAGCTCAGCTCGGCGGGATGGCGGGCGTGTCCAGCGAGTTGGGCGAGCGAGATCAGGTGGCCAGCCCAGAGTCCGAGGCCGAGCACGAGGAGTACCTGCCAAGTGACCCGGACCCAGGCCTTGCCGCGACCTGGTGCGAAGGCGAGGCCGAGCGCGCCGACGAGCATCGCAAGGGTGGCGAGCCCGCGTCGTTGATCCTCGACCCGCCCTTCTTCCGCGACCGAGGTCGCAAAGCGCAAGCGAAGTCCCTCGGCCACCGCGAAGCTGGTCTGGGTGGCGCCGGCCACGCCCTCGATGCCCGCGGCCTGCAGGTCAATCTTCGACCACTCGGCGGGCGTGCGGCGAGCGAGACCGGGCAAGAAGTCTGGGTCGTCGGTCACGCGTGCGACGTATTCCGGTGAATCGTAGCTGTCACGGATCGACACCGACCGCAGGGTCGTGCCATCTGCAGTGAGGACCGCGAGGACATCTGTCGGCCCGGCATAGCCAACTATGCCATCGGACTGCGGACTGGTCCTCACGAGGTAGCCGACGAGGTTGTCTTTGATGTCCAGCGCCCGATGCCAGCCGACCTTTCCGGGTTCGACATCGAGTCGTACGCAGCCCGCGAGACCTGCCGTGACCGCCTCCTCGGCGGTGAGGGGTCGAGGGAATCGAAGGGAACCTGTCCGGCCGGTGAGACGCTTGCGGACCGACTCGACAATCGCGAGCGAGGTTAGGGTCGAGCCCGCCACCGCCTCGACCTTAGGTGGCTCAGGGTTCGTCGGTCTCCAGCCGCGGAGGCTTTCCCAGAAGCGGCGGTTCTGACGGACATCCTCTACGTGCTCGGGGGTGTCGGCGCTGTCGACCAGACGGAGATCCACCACCTCGCCGCGCGCGTCGAGCGCGACCCGCACCCGGGTCGGTCCGGAGTAACCGACGATGTCATCCGCGTCAGGCCAGGTGGACCACAGTTCGCCCAAGCGCTGGCCGAGGCCATCGCTGACCTCCCAGCCTCCTTGGTCCAGAGACGAGAGTCCGGAAGCCTCTGGAAAGACCCGTTTCGCTTCCTCCAGGGTCGGCTCCAAGTCCGCCATCCGTGGGGCGCGGGGAGCGCTGAGCCAAAGCAGGCCTGCGGCTGCCCCAATTGCCCCGAGCCGCCAGAGTCGGATGCCCCATGCGCCTCGCGTTGCCATGCCTTAGTTGGGCTTCTTCTCGGGCGTCGCCGGCTTGGGCTTGGGCGGAGGGCGGTCTAGATCGCGGTTGGTAGAATGGCGGGGCGCCTGGGTCGGGTCGGCAATGGAGGCGTCGAGGACCAGGGGGGCATTGAGTCCGGCGCGTCGCATCCGGCCGGGCTCTCGGAGGAGCCCGAGCAGTTCGGGCAGGTGGCGGTCGTGGACGCCACGCGGGTCGGTGCCGTGAAGCACGGCGAGGTAGGCGGCCTTACCCACGACCTCGCCCATCATGCCGCAGGTCCGCATCACGCGCACGGTGCCGAGTGCCTCGCGGGTAACGCTGATATTGCGGCCGGCCATGAAGAGGTTGGGGATGTTCCGCGAGTAGAGGCAGCGGTAGGGAACGGGGTAGCCGTTGCGTCGGTCGATGTGCGCTCCGAAGATGGCCCTCGAGATGAAGGGGTTCTCGGGCGTCTTTTTGGCGAACTGCTCGCGAGGGACGTGCAGGTCAATGTCCCAAGTCGTCGGGATGCACCCGTCCGGGAACTCGCGCTTGGCGATGAAGTCGGGCAGGGCGAGCACCACATCGCCGAGCAACTGGAGGGTCTCGCGCGTGCCGCCGATGGGCGAGACCCAGCGCAGTTCCGCCCTTTCGGCGGCTAGGCGTTGGGCTGCGAGCCGGGCGGCCGCTGCCTTATCGGTGGGAGGTGCCCCCGCTGGCACTGGCTGCTTGATCGCCGAGAAGGCACCGAAGACCGCGCGCAGGTTCCAGTCGCGGATGCGTTCAAGGTCGCGGATGGGATGAAGGTCGTAGCCTGATTCCCAGAACCACTCGCCTTTAAAGAAGGGCCGACCCTCGTCCAGGCCCTTGCTGATGGGGAGACCGGGGAAATCTCCCCGTGCGAGATCGAGTGCCCAGGGGGTGGGTGCCCAATTCGTCGGTCCATCCGCCAAGCTATGGAACCACATGTTGGACATCCCCATCCGGCCGCTCTCGGTCATCTTATGGTCGGCACCCGCTGCGACGCCGAGGCTGCCATGACCGGTGCAATCGGCAAAGAACTTCCCTCTGACCTCCCGCTCGCGGCCAGTGCGCACCTCGAGCAGCCTGACCGAGCGGATACGCTCCCCATCCTTGCTCACGCCGAGTGCGTAGTGTCCTAGGAGTAGCGTGAGGTTAGGTTCGGCCCGGCAGACTGCCTCCTTGCGAGCATCATCGAATGCCGCCGCTGGTGCCGGGGAATCCTGAGCGCGGTCGGAGAATTCCTCCACGATTTCACCGAGTCGCGGGTACTTGCCCCGGAGGGTGCCCCCCATGGCCCAGACAGCGACCTCGGAGCTACCGTTGCCCCCAAGCACCTCACGGTCCTGGATGAGTGCCACACGCAGCGACTGACGCGCCGCTGAGATGGCGGTGCCCAGGCCAGCATAGCCACCACCCACCACCACGAGGTCGAACTCGCCGAGATCCTCTGGCTTTCCCGAGGGGTTGTTGCGCCGTCTGCGTTCCTCGGCAAGTGCCACGGTCTCAAGAGGAGGGGAGTAGGTCGGGTCATCGCTCAGCACGATGGCATCGCAGCGACCGTTGAATCCGGTCAGGTCGCGCAGGGTCAGAGTGACATTTCCAGCGTTCAGGTCTACCTCCCCAGCGAGTTGCCAGTGCCACTCGGCTCCACTCGTCCCGAGCACTGTGCCAGTCGGCTTGCCGTTAATGTGGAGCTCAAATCTTCCAGGTGCCCCCGGGGCCTTCCAGGGAGCCACCCAATCCCTTGTCCTTACCCAGGCGCGGTAGCGTCCGGCATTGCGCAACGAAATCTGTCCCCTTGCGTCTGCCACGGGTTTACCCAGGCCATGCGCCATCAGGTAGGGCGAGCCCACCGTGAGGGTGGGCTGGGTGTCGGTGACCCATCCGCCTCGGTCTGAGAGGGATTCGGCCTCAATCCATAGGGTCTCTGCTGCCGCAGGATGGACTTTGGCTAGCAGGGCTAGAGCGAACAGCAGGCGCATGTGCATCAGACATCTCGAAGGTTTTGTCGTTCCACCTGCTTCGTTCCTTGACTTCCTGCCGACCACTCCAGAGGCTATCCCTTCTCTGCTATCGGGCTGTAGCGCAGTCTGGCTAGCGCACTTGCTTAGGGTGCAAGGGGTCGTGGGTTCGAATCCCACCAGCCCGACCAGCGGAGGCACTTTGACTGGCGAATCTCAGGGAACTGGGAAACGCCACCAAGGTCTGTTGCTCATGCTCCGCCTGCTTCCCCTTCTCGCCTGCACCTTGCTGGCAACCGCTGCTGAGCCCGAGAGGCCCCTCGGACTGCCCTCTTTCACGGACCCGGCGGTCAACCGTTTTGTCTCCGAGGCCGATGCCGCTGCGCGGAAGACTGCACCGATGGATGCCGCCTTCTGGGCCTGGGTGGATCGTCACCCTGAGATTCGCACCGGGCTCGTCTTCGCCCGTCACCCCATGCCTGCGGTGCATGCAGAGAACCTTGCGACGCTACGCAAGGCGGTCACTCCCGCGCAAGCGGACCGCTATGCGCACCTGTTGCTTGCCGTCGCTGTCAACGGCGACCAGCCCCTGCGCACCGAGGCTGATTCGGCGACCACTTCGTGGCCGGAACCCGTGGCGAAGGTAGCCGCCTGGATGCGCGCGAGCGGCACAACTTACCTGCAGGTCATGGCGGACACCGCCGCGTCGCTCCGCGCAGCTGGCGTCGAGCCCGCCGACGCCAAGGATCGCGCCTTCTGGACGAAGGTCGCCCATGCCTCGGGAACCTATCCTCCTCGGTTGGCCGCAAGCGTGCCCGCCCATATCCGCTGGCTGCTTGACCAACTCGACGCTCCTGCCCCCGCGGGCGCGAGCCACCCTTGGCCCATCTTCCCACTGGCAAAGGCGCCGTGGCCCTTGCTGACCTGGTTCCGCGATGTGCCTCCGGAACGGGAGCGAGAGTGGATCTGGAACTATTACTGGGGTAAGTTGCCGGGCGAGAAGCGCTCAGGCATGATTGGCTACGGCCGCTACTCTTGGGATTACGACCGCGTGCCCGAGGTGAAGCACAAGGCGAGCGCCTGGCATCCCAGCTCGCTACCTCGCATCCTCGAGGATGGTGGGGTCTGCGGGCGCCTCTCCACCATGGCGGACACCTTCCGTCGCACGCTCGGTGTCCCTGCCAAGGGCGCTGGCCAGCCAGGCCACCGCGCCTTCGTCCAATATGGATGGGATGCGAAGAAGGGTCTCTGGACCTTTGGCGTCGGCCAAAGTATCGCGGGCATTGCGGCGACCTCCACTTCGACCGATCTCGAAG
>JBFZFD010000006.1:0-13446 GCA_041306485.1 Opitutia bacterium
ATTCAACCCAACCTCTACCTGCTCGAGGAGCCCAGCATTGGCCTCCACCCCGCTGATATCCGCAAACTCCTCACACTGCTGCACGAGCTGGTCGACCAAGGTCACACTGTCGTGGTGATCGAGCACCACCCCGACATCCTCGCCGAGGCTGACTGGCTGGTAGAAATCGGCCCCGAGGGGGGTTCCGGCGGAGGTCGGCTCATCCATCAAGGACCACCAGAGGAATTGGCGGTCCGAAAGGACTCCCCAACCGCCCCCGCCTTGGCCGCGGCGCTCCGAATCGGTTTGGAACCCGTGACCAAACCTGCTAGAAAGAAAATGTCGTGACCACGCCCCATCGAGTCCCCCCGCGCCGGCCGCAACCCTACCGTGCTCCCGAACCCCGTCGCGAGGGAGGCTCGGTCGATGGCTACCTGTCGCTATTGCTCATCCCGCTGGTCGGCGTTGTCGGCTTCCTAGCGTGGGACGAGTACAATGTTCGCGTGGCCGACGCCCAGGCTCAGGGCAAGTCCTACAGTCTGGTCAACGACATCCTTGGTCGCGAGGAAGCAACCCCTCAACCAGCCGCCGTCACGGTCACGCCCGAACCCGTCCAGCCGACCGTCGTCACGGAGCGCCCCGCAGTCGCGGTGGTCGTGCCACCCGTCCAAGATCCCGACTTCATCGAGACTTCCGAGGACGACAGCGCCTACTCTTTCATCGGTCCAGCCCTGACCGACCGCGCCACGCGCGAGAAGCTCCTGCGCGACACCTCCAGCCGCATCGCTGACGGACGCTGGGAGGTACACGCCTCGCGCCTCGAGCGCGGCCTCGTACCGGCCCTCAAGGCGACCTCACGCTCCAACGGTGCTAAGCGCTATGACCGCCTCTGGGAGAGCAGCTACTTCAGCCTCGGTGCCAACCAGGCTGCCTTCATCCGACGCGCTGGCCCGGATAACCTCCGCGCGCTGGTCCTCGACAACGAGCCCGCCGCCGACTTCCTCCGCGAGTTGACCGCCCGTCCCGAGGCCCTCGAAGCCTGGCTCTCCACGGTCAAACCCGAAGACGATGTCACCGCTGGCCTACGCACCTGGGCCAAGCTCTGGGCCGACGACAAGCCGGAGCTTCGCTGGCAATACCTCAACCTGCAGGTCGCCATGGCCGTGGTCTACGACCGCCCGATGCAATGGCGGCGCCTCGTGCGCGAGGCCAACCCCATCGACCCCCTCACCCGCTACCGCTGGTACCGCGAGCACGACATCGCCCGCCGCCTCGAGACCCGCCTGACCCAGCTCTCGCCCGAGGAACTCGTCTGGGTCGTCGCCGCCGATGTCTCTGAGGAGGAGATGGATTGGGCACTCAAGGAACTCCGCCGCCTCAAGCAGGAGAGCTGGGGAGTTACCTACGGCATGATCAAGTACCGCATGGACTTCGTCACCGGCGGCAAATCAGAGGGGCCGGATTACACCGATGGCTCCCTCGCCGACATCTTGAAGTGCGGCGGTATCTGCATGCACCAGGGTCACTTCGCCGCCAGCACCGCCCGCGCGGTCGGCATCCCCGCAGCCTATGTCACCGGCGAAGGTAACCGCGGCGGCCATGCCTGGGTCGCCTACCTCTCCGACCGAGGCGAGTGGAACATGGATACCGGGCGCTATGCCGACGGCTATTCCTGCGGTATGACCAGCGACCCTCAGACGGGTAAGGCCGTGCCCGAGTTCATGGTCGAGCTCCTCGGTGATAAGCAGCGTCGGACTGGCGCAACCACCCAAGCCAGCCGCCTTCTCCGCATCTCCAACTTCTACGAACAGCGCGCAGAGGACGAACTCCGGCTCGAGACCCTTTCTCTCGCAGTCGAGGTCGCTGATCGCTTCCTACCCGCCTGGGAGACCTATGCGGCCGCCCTCGAGTCTGCTGACAAAAAGACCACGGTGGCGACCTGGAAGGGCGTCGTGAAGGGGATTCGCTCGGCCTTCGACAAGTGGCCCGACCTCCGCCTCCTCGCCGACGAGCTCGAGGCCCGCCACATCGCCCCGACTTGGTCGGACAACGAGGCCATCACCGCACTACGTGGCCAGTACTACCGCCTCTCCAAGGAGCATCCCGACCGGATGGACCTCATCCTCAAGGCCATCCAGCGCCAGGGCTCGCACTGGATGAGCAAGGGCCCCGCCCATCGCGACCGGGTGCGTAATCTCTACCGTGATGTCATGCGCGACCACGCGGAGCACCTGCCCACCTTTAAGGCCGCGCTCGAAGGCTACTACCAAGCGGTCAAGGGGAACGTCGAACAAGAGACCTTCTTCCTGAACGACATCGAGCGCACCTTCCGGCGCAAACTCGACGGCGAGGGCGATATCTTCCGGATGAAGACGGTTGCGAGCCTACTCGGCATGATGGAGACCTACTTCGAGAAGTGCGGTCAGGCCGAGCGCGCCCGCCGCCTCCAGCGCGAGATGGAGGACATCGAGCGTAAGCTCGAGCGCCTGAAGAAACAATGAGTCGCATCCGCCTCGGCGTGAACGTGGACCACGCCGCCACGGTGCGTCAGGCGCGCTACCGCGGCGAGCATCTCTCGCCGCATGCCGAGCCAGACCTCGCCGCCTTCACCCGCGAGGCCCTCGCTGGGGGAGCTGACGGTATCACCGTACACCTGCGCGAGGATCGTCGCCACCTGCAGGACTCCGACCTCCCCACCCTACTTGCCCTGCCCGGCTGCCGGCTCAACCTCGAGATGGCCTGCACCAGCGAGATGACGACCCTCGCCGCAAGACTCCGCCCCGCCGCCGCCTGTCTCGTGCCGGAATCGCGCGAGGAGGTCACCACCGAGGGCGGGCTCGACGTGGCTGGGCAAGCTGGTCGCGTCGGAGCCACGGTCGCCGCGCTCAACGCCGCTGGCATCGAAGTGTCACTCTTCATCGGACCAGATCCCGCCCAGGTGGCCGCCGCCGCCGCGGTGGGCGCACCCGTCATCGAACTGCACACGGGTAGTTGGGCCAGGGCAATCGGGGTCGATAACGCGGTCGCCGCCGCGGAGCTAGCCCGCCTGATAGCGGCCGCACGACAAGCCAAAGCCCTCGGGCTGGTGGTCAACGCCGGTCATGGCATTAATTACCGCAACGTCGCGCAGATCTGCCAGCTGCCGTACCTCAATGAGCTCAACATCGGCCACAGCATCGTCGCTCGCTCTCTGCTCGTCGGTGTGCGGGCGGCCGTAGCCGAGATGCGCGCGGCCATCGCCTGAGATGGACCCTGGCTCGGCAAATGTCCTAGGCATCGGCACCGATCTCTGCGCGGTGTCCCGGCTAGCCGCTGCGCGCGCCCGCCACGGGCAAGCTTTCCTCGACAAGGTCTTCACTCCGGCCGAGCAGGCAGAGTGCCTGAGTCGCGGTGATCCCGACGCCTCTTTCGCGGCCCGCTGGGCGGCCAAGGAGGCGGTCAGCAAGGCCCTAGGTTGCGGCTTCGGCGCGGAGCTAGGCCTGGCCTCGGTCGAGGTCGTGACCGACCCGGCGAGCGGCGCACCCTCCATCCGGCTCGACGCACTGGGCGAGCGCACGCTACGCAAGCGCGGTGGTAGCCGCGTGCTCATCTCGCTCTCGCATGACGGCGGTATGGCCACGGCCTACGCCGTGATCGTCACCTAAACTTGTGGCCACACGCCTTCCTGTGCTCTCCTGCGCCGCGATGGCTGCGGCCGAGCGCACCTGGCTAAGGCGACATCCTGGTCGGGAGTGGTCGCTGATGCAGCGGGCGGCGGCGGCGATTGCTACCGAGGCGCGCCGCACGCTAGCCGAGTCGCCTCGGACAGTCCTAGTGCTTGCGGGTAAGGGCCGCAACGGTGGCGACGCCCTGCTGGCGGGCCTGCTGCTCGCGGGCAAGCGTGGTCGGCTCACGGTGGTGCTGGCGGAGGACGCGGTGAGCGACGCCCTGTCCCAGCGTGCATTGGCCCTGGCGAAACGTCGGAAGGACATCCGTATCCTCGGCTGGGCCGAGGCTGCACGGACAAAGCCGCACGCGGAGGTCATCCTCGACGGCTTACTGGGGTCGGGATTCCGTCCGCCCCTCAGGCCAAGGCTGCGCGAGGTGTTACGCTGGGCGGGGAAGTCCGTCGGCTTACGCGTGTCGGTCGACCTACCCAGCGGCGCGGGCGACGCCGCCGACGGCCCCTGCCTAAGGGCCGACCTCACCGTCTCACTCGGTTGCCTCAAGGCCCCCTTACTCCGGCCGCGAGTGGCGGCCCGCGCTGGCCGCATCCGTGTGGCTGACCTCGGGATCCATCTGCCCGCTGGGGTAACATCTAGCTCCACGCCGGACGAGCTCAGGCCCCTCGCCTTGCCACGCGACGCCCGGACCGAGAAGCGTCGGCAAGGACGCGTCTTGATCGTGGGTGGCTCGGCGCGGATGCCGGGAGCGGTCATCCTGAACACGCGGGCCTGTCTGCAGGCGGGTGCCGGATTGGTCAGCGTGCACGCTCCCGTCATGATCCATGCCCGAGCGGCGCTTGAACTACCCGAGGCGATGTGGATTGCCCAGCAATCGCCGGGTTCGGCGGCGGCGATGCGCACCCTGGCAGGAAGCTGCGATGCCACCCTGATTGGAAGCGGGCTGGGAGTCGGGGGCCTCGCGCTTGCCCGCTCGGCGGCTCGCGCCACCAAGGGCGTAGCGGTACTCGATGCCGACGCGCTTCGCCCCGAGGTCGTGCGCGCGGCCTCCCGCGCCACGGCGCGGGTGCTCCTACCGCATGCGGGAGAGTTTCGCCGTCTCGGTGGCGGTGCTCCCAGCGCAGTGGCGGCCTGCGCGCTCGCCCGTCGCCTGCACTCAGTCGTCGTGTTGAAGGGTCCGTTGACCTGTGTGACCGATGGTAAGGTCACCGTGCACATCCCGCATGGCGGGCCGGCTCTGGCCCGCGGCGGAAGCGGCGATCTCCTCGCTGGCATTGTCGCGGCAGTCGTCGCCGCCCGCGCCAGCCTCGGACTCAGCCTGCTCGACGCGGTGGTGGCCGCCGCCACTTGGCATGGCATGGCGGCCGATGAGGTCTCCGCCAAGCGGGGGGAAACCGTGGTGAGAACTACTCAGCTGCTGGATGGGCTATTGCCCGCCTTGCACCGAGCCCGCGAGTCGGCCTCGGTCGAGGGATGAACCTGCCGGAGACTCCCGAAGACCTACGACTCCTCCTCAACGCCCTGCCCGGCATCGGGCCGGTCGCGGCACGCCGGCTGGCGGAGGCTTTCGGTGGTGACCTCGGCTGCGCCCTTCGTGCCTCGCGCGAGGAGTTGCTCTCCGTCAAGGGAATCGGTCCAGCCGCGGCCGAGGCGCTCCTCGGGGCTCGCTTCGACTGGCGTGGAGAGCGCGAGCGGGCGGAGCGCTTGGGTTTTCGGATCCTCACTGCAGAGACACCGGACTGGCCGGAGGCGCTGGCAGAACTCTGGGACCCTCCCTTAGCGCTCTATGCGGAGGGCGTGGCGGTGCCGGGCAGGAAGGCGGTGGCGATTGTCGGGACGCGCCGAGCCACGCCCTACGGAGAAGGCATCGCGAGGAGAATGGCGGCGGACTTAGCCCGGGCAGGCTGGTGGGTGGTCAGTGGCCTGGCGTTAGGTATCGACCTAGCCGCACACGAGGGTGCTCTCGAGGGTGGAGGGCGGACGGCCGCGGTGCTGGGGCACGGCCTTGACCAGACGCACCCGCGTGAGGCGCGTGCGCTGCGCCGACGCATCGCAGCCTCGGGCGTCGTGCTGTCGGAGTTCCCCTTGGGTCGACCGCCGGATCGCCAAAGTTTCCCGCAGCGCAACCGTTTGGTCGCGGCGCTCTGCCAGGCGGTGGTGGTAGTGGAGACGGACCTCGGTGGCGGGAGCCAGATCACCGCGCGCTTTGCGGGAGAACTGGGGCGCACGCTCTGTGCGGTACCGGGGAGGTCGGACAGCCCGGCGAGCCGGGGTTGCCACGCGCTGATCAGGGATGGGGCGACCTTGGTCTGCACGGCGGCGGAGGTGCTAGAGGAACTGGGCGAGCTAGCGCCGAAACCTGCCGCCGCGGGGCGCGGTGCGTGCGTCCCGGCCTCGCCCTTGCTGCGTCACTTTGCTGGTGGCGGCGCACACGATGCGGAGTCTTTTGCGGCGGCTGAGGGATGTCGGACGGACGAGGCGGCAGCGCACCTTACCTTGCTCGAAATCGAGGGCCGACTGCGTCGGCGACTCGATGGACGCCACGAAGCTTGCTGAGCGCTCAGCGATTACCCTCGCCGGGAGGGATGTCGGTGGAGAGTTGAAAACCGGTCAGCCAATCCAGCAAGGCCTTGGCCTTGGCCAAGATATCACGAGCGGGACCTAGGTATCGGGCGCGAAGCCCGACGCCTTCGGCGGCGGCATAGCCAAGGCTGGGACGTCCCATGCGCTCGGCCTGCCAGAGCGCACGGTTGACGTGCCACCCTTGGGAGATGAAGACGAGGGGGCGGTCGGGCTGATGGGCGATGGCGCGCGCAACGGAGTCCAGGGTGCGCAAGCCATGGGGGTCGCGGATGATCGGGATGACGACGCCGCGCCGGAGTAGCTCGGCACGGAGGGTCTCGGCCTGCTCAGGGGTACCGGAGACCACCAAGGCGGAGAGGCGGCCGGTTGCCGCGAGTGCCGCGCCGGCATCGAGGCGAGGATGATAGACATCGGTCGGCTTGCCGGTGTCGGGATAGAACTCGGAGATTCCTAGGACAATGCCAACGGAGCCCAGGGGGACGTCGGAGGGGTCAACAACGAGACGACCCTTGGCGGAGAGGGCTACCCAGAGATTGGCCACTGAGAGAAAGAGGAGGCCTGCCCAAAGGAGGGTCTTTAGGACGGGCTTCCAAAATCGCTTAATTTTCGACATTTTGCTCTTTATAGGGTTTTTACGGCTAATTGACAGATTTTATAGCCCCTTAGATTTGTCTAAATTTAATCAAAACCTGCGTTGATGTCTCTTCGGCACTCGATTTGCTTATTGGTAAGCATGACGCCCCCAACCCCAGCCCTAGAGACGGCTAAAATCCTCGTTGTCGATGATGACAAGGACCTGCGCTACTCGCTACGCCGGGCCCTATCGGGACAAGGCTGGTCGGTGATGGAGGCTGATAGTGGCGAGAGCGGCATCGAGGTGGCGAAGCGCGAGCAACCCAACGCGGTCCTGCTCGACAATCGAATGGGCGGCATGAGCGGCATCGAAACGCTTCAGTTGCTCCGGGGCGCGGCTCCCCGGGCGATGGTCATTCTGATGACGGCCTTCGGCACGACGCAGACGGCGATCGAGGCGATGAAGTTCGGCGCCTTCGACTATGTGATGAAGCCTTTCGACCAGGCTAAGCTCCTCGCCTTGGTCGAGAAGGCCCTCCAGGCGGGGCGCGACTTAGCTAGTGCGACGACCTCGCGCGGCGCGCGCATCGATCCCTCTGACTTCGCTGAAGGTATTGTGGGTAACTCGGAGTTGATGCAGGCCGTGCTCAAGGCCATCGGCCAGGTAGCGGCCTCGGAGGCAACCGTGTTAGTCACGGGCGAATCGGGCACGGGCAAGGAGCTTGTCGCGCGCAGCATCCACCGTCACTCCCTACGCGCCAAGGGGCCCTTCGTCGCAGTGAACTGCGCTGCGATTCCCGAGAACCTCATCGAGTCTGAGCTCTTTGGTCATGAGAAGGGCGCCTTCACCGGCGCGACCGCGCAGAAGCCTGGCAAGTTCGAGCTCTGCGATGGCGGCACCATCTTCCTCGACGAGATCGGTGACATGTCACTGACGACCCAGACCAAGGTCCTGCGGGCAATTCAGGAAGGCGAGATCCAGCGCGTCGGCGGCACTGGCACGATCAAGGTCAGCGTCCGGCTACTGGCGGCGACCAACAAGGATCTCGAGGCCATGGTTGCCGACCGCCGCTTCCGCGAGGACCTCTTCTATCGGCTCAACGTCTTCCGCATCCGGCTCCCCTCCCTGCGCGACCGCCGGGAGGACATCTCCCTCCTCGTTGACTACATGCTCCAGCGCCTGGCCAACGGCCGCAAACTGCGGGCCCGGCGCCTCTCGCCTGAGGCGCTCGAGATCCTCCTACGCCATGACTGGCCGGGCAATGTGCGCGAGCTCGAGAATGTCATCCAACGCGCCGGAGTCTTGGCCAAGGGCGATGCCATCCTCGCCAAGGACCTGCCTGCTGACCTCCTCGCCCCTCGCCGCACCGCATCTGGGTCGACCCCGGTCGCCCCCTCTCCGACCCCCATGCAGGAGCATCCGCCCGCCGCCATAGCGGCTGCCATTGCCTCGCCCGACCTCGAATCGCTCTACGACGCCGTCTACCGCGAGCTGCGCCGAGCAGATGGGCAGGACATCCTTGCGCTGATTGAGAAGGCGATGATTGACCGGGCCCTCGCGGAGACCCGCGAGAACCACCTGCGCTCCTCGCGCATCCTCGGCATCAACCGTTCGACGCTCAAGAAGCGCTTGCAGAACGGGACCGTGGCGAAAGATTAGGGAGATGCTGCGACCCCTCGCTCTCCTCGCCCTCCTTGGGGGCATCTTAGGCACCGTCCTTGAATGTCACGCCCAGCAACCCGAACCCCAAGCCGTCGCCCTCTTTGACGGCAAGACGCTGGAGGGCTGGAAGGCATCGGTGGATGGCAAGGATTGCTTCCGGGTGGTCGACGGCGTGCTCGAGGTGCGCGGCGGACGCGGCCACCTTTTCTACGTCGGGCCCGACGGCCAGGCCTCCTTCCGTAATTTCGAGTTCACCGCACAGGTCCGCACTTACCCCAAGGCGAATTCCGGTATCTACTTCCACACCGCCTACCAGGCCAACGGCTGGCCGAGCGCCGGCTACGAGTCCCAGGTCAACGCCAGCCACCAGGATCGCCGCAAGACCGGCGGCCTCTATGCGGTAGCCGATGTGATGGACACCTCGCCTGCGCCCGATGGCGAATGGTTCGCCTATCGCATCCGCGTCGAGGGCAAGCGCGTCCGCATCTGGATCAACGACAAGCCCACGACCGACTTCACCGAGCCCGAGGGTTGGAAGCCTCCCGCTGGCATGGAGGGCCGTCGGTTGGGTGCAGGCACCTTCGCGCTGCAGGCCCACGATCCCGGCTGCAAGGTGGACTATCGGGAGATCCGGGTACTGCGATTGCCCTGAGGAAGGGCGAGGTTGCCCTCGCCGACCTCAACCTAAACACAGACCCCAACCCGCCGGAGTCGACGAGGGTCACAAGCCGAGTATCCGCGTGCACCAGTCAACCAGCTCTGCTCGGACGGGCGCGGCGGCAGCGGCGAGGCGGCGTTGCTCTACCTCGTAGGCCGCGCGACCCTCGGAGGTCTCGATGCGGATGGGCTCGTAGCCGAGGTTAGCGAGGTCGTAGGGACTGGCGCGCATGTCGACCGAGCGTGCGTCGGCAGCGAGGACAAACGCGGCGGCCGCAAGCTCAGAGGGCACCAGCGGGCCTAGCTTCATCGCCCACTTGTATAAGTCCATCGTGGCATGGATGCACCCTGGCTGCTCGTTTTCGATCCGCCCGTCGAGATCGGGCTGGAGGCGGTTGAGTGGACGGGCCTCGGGAGTAAAGAATCGAAAGGCGTCGAAGTGCGTGCAACGCACCGGCATCGACTCCACCACGGCGTCGGTCTCGGCCGCGGTTAGGCGGAGCGGCCAACCCTGGTGCCGACGCGCGGCCTCGGCGCGGTAAACCATCGCCCACTCGTGCAGACCGAAGCAGGCGTGAAAGGCAGGGCGCGAGGCGACCGCCAGGCAGAGTTGGCGGATGAAGCGGACCCGGCGCAAAGCCGCCTCGTCGCGCTCGGTCTCGGCCACGCGGAGGCCTGCAGGACTGAGCTGCCACCAAGTCTCGCCTTCGGGGATGGCCTCGGCGGCAAGCGTCACGCCCCAGCCCGGCGACCAGCGACGGAGGGCGCCGATGCGGTAGGGGTAGTAGGTGAAGAGGAAATCCTCGACGGGGTGCGACTCGCCAGCGGAAGCCCGACGGCGTCGCTCGGCGGTCATACGGTCGACGCGCGCGTGATGCTCCTCACGCCGTGCCTGCCAGTCAGCCAAGGACAGGATACCCGCGGTCGCACCCTTTATGGCCTCAGTGTCGGCGGGCATGGTGAGCGGCTACGGTGACATACTTCTCGGCCCATCCGGGTAGCGCCGCGATTTCCGCGGCGCTGAGCGCGCGCACGACCTTGGCCGGGGAGCCGAGCACGAGTGAGCCAGGCGGAATGAGGGTGCCCTTGGTGACAAGTGCGCCGGCGCCCACGATGCTGCGCGCGCCAATCTGACAGCCATCGAGTAGGATGGCGTGCATGCCGATGAGGCATTCATCGCCAATCTCGCAGGCGTGGATCATGGCGAGATGGCCGACCGTGACACGGTTGCCGATGCGGGCGGGTAGGCCATCGGCGACATGGACGACCACGCCGTCCTGGATGTTGGTTTCCTCCCCAACCTCGATCGGTTCGATGTCACCCCGCAGCACCGCGCAGGGCCACACGCTCGACCTAGCGCCAAGGGTAACCGCCCCCTCTACCACCGCCCGGGGGTGGACGAAGGCGGAGGAAGGGATGGTAGGGCCACGAGAAAGATATCGATCCAGGCGGGCCCGGAGGTCATCTGGGGGCGGAAAAGGGGCCTGAAAGGGGTTCATGGACCTAGGGTGAGGTCCCTATCGGGGGCTCCAAGTCGAAACCTTGCAAAAAACCCCTTGCCAACCACCCCGCAGTTCCTTTGCTCCGACCTTCCGCCAGCCATGAAGGCCACGATTCTCACCTCCGGTCGCCAGTTTACTGTTAAGCAGGGCGACATTCTCACCATCAATCTCCTGCCGGAGTCGAAGGAAGGGGACACCATCACCTTCGATAAGGTCGTCTTCCTCGGGGAAGGTGCGGGCGCCAAGGTCGGCAGCCCCCTCGTCACCGGCGCCTCCGTCACCGCCAAGCTGCTGGAGAACAAGCGCGGCGAGAAGATCCGCATCTTCAAGCACCGCCGCCGTAAGAACTACTACCGCCGTCGCGGCCACCGCCAGGAACTCTCGGTCGTTAAGATTGAGTCCATCCAGGGCTAATCTCGCACCCCCTCCCCCACTGTCATGGCAACAAAGAAAGGCGGCGGCACGTCCTCCAACGGCCGCGATTCCACCTCCAAGCGCCTCGGCGTGAAGCTCTACGGCGGCGAGTTCGCCACTGCAGGCTCCATCCTCATCCGCCAGCGCGGCACCCGTATGCGCGCCGGTCGCAATGTCGGCATGGGCCGCGACCACACCCTCTTCGCCTTGAAGGACGGTATCGTCAAGTGGGACAGCGCCCACCGCTCGGTGCAGGTCGTTCCCACTGCCAGCACCAGCTGCAGCATCTGAGGATTTTCCCCTCCCTGCAAAACCCCGCCCAATGGCGGGGTTTTTCATGCCCCTTGGGTTCAAGCTCGAGATGGATGAAGGGGACAAGGGGACGCCCGTGCTTGCAGGGTATTCGCCTCCCTGCCCCGTTCGTCCAATCACTTGGACCTAGTAGCCCGCTCCTTGGAGTCCCGAGAGCCCGCTGGCTCTGAGATCCACTGGCCCTTGGTCAGCGCCGGAAGCTAGCGCTGCCGCTCGACCAACTAAGCCTCACTCGAAGTCGTAAATCACGACCTTGGTCCAGAAGGTCTTGCAGTTGTCGACGAAGGCCAAGTGGGTCGGGTGAATCTGGTAGGCGTCGTGCGCGGCCATGTCGGGGAAGATAAGGTTAAGCCCGAAGGAGTAGGTGCGGTCGATGACTGGTCGGTCGTTCACGGCAGGAGTACCGACATGGAACTTGGTGATGCCCGGGATGGTGCCGAGAGCACGCAGGCGAGTCTCGAACTCCTGGCGCTGGGCGGTGGTAAGGTCGGGCTTGAGCCAGAAGAGGACGACGTGGGAGAGCATGGGGCAAATAAGGCGGAAAACCGTTGGGGGTGAAAGACTGAAGAGAGCTGAAAAATGCCTAGGTGAAAATGGACTTGAGCCCGATTCACATCGGGACAACTTAAACTATCCAATGGGATTCCGTCCGTAAGGTGCCCGGATAGGGCGCCGTTCTGGCGACAGATAGGCGGAATCTCGCCCCTTTCACGGCCAAAGCCTCCATCCACCCAAGGAGGAGACCATGCTCAGGATATCACGATCAACTTTGGAGTCGGATAGACTGCGAACGGCAAATCCAGCCAGCAAATCCGCAACCTGCAAAAGGTCCGAGTCCTTGGAATCCTGAATACGGACTTCACGCAGACAAGGGAGTCCATCGTCGCTAAGGCAGTCGGCCAAACCCATTCTCACCCGGGCAGCCCGCGCCCGGTCCGGGCTTCCATCCAACGTCAGCTTAGCGGGAGGCCAAGGCGGGCCGAAATCCCCCATGCAGGACCTGAGCAGACTGACCTCAAGGTCGATAGGACGAGCGCGCATGGACAACCCTGCCCGCTTGGCCCAGATGCGAATGCGGAACTCGAGCTGCTCCCGTCCGATCGCCTCAAGGGCGGCTTGGCGGACTCTCGGATGATTTCGCGCCCACTTAAATTCAAAATCCGCGGGCAGGCTCAGACGGGTCCTGATATCCCCAAGGGTGGCGCGGATGGAACGGGCGACTGTTGGATCCACCCTGAGCAAGCATACGGCGAATAAAGGTGAAGAGCCACCAGCCAGGCCTGGATCACCCGACTCATCGGAGAAATAAAGGTGCATGGCCTCGACTAGGCCGATGGTCTGGCGGGTGCGAGGGCAGCCATTACTCAGGCAAAACACCCCAAGACGGACGTCGGGCACCCACGACCGAGAGGCTAATCCTTCGACAGACCAACCTATCATTCCCTTATCCCTTCTTCCTTTCATCCCTTTATCCCTTCTTCCAGCATCCACCCGCATGGACCGCCTCATCCCCCTCTTCCCCGAAGTACCCGCTGCGGCCTGGGATAAGTTGCGGGCGATGGCTGTGCTCCACCGGGAATGGAACGAGAAGGTCAACCTCGTCTCGCGAAAGGACATCGAGAATCTCGAGTGGCACCACTACGCGCCCTGCATTGCGGTAATCAAGTTGCTCAAATTGATGAACGGGGCGCGGGTAATCGACATCGGGACGGGCGGTGGCTTCCCGGGCCTCATCCTCGCCGTGCTCTACCCGCATGCGGAGTTCACGCTGGTCGACTCGGTGGGCAAGAAGATCGCCTGCGTGAAGGATATCATCGCCCGGATGGGCCTGGACAACGTCGACGTGCGTAACGCCCGCGCCGAGACGCTCCGCTTCGAGCACGACTTCGTGACCGGCCGGGCCGTCGCCAGCATGCCCGAGTTCGTGGCCCACACCAAGCAGCTCGTCCGCCTAGGCGGCAAGCACTCCATCCCCAATGGCATCCTCTATTGGCAGGGCGGCGATCCGGAGGTGGAGGCCGCTGGCCTTGGCATTAAGCCAAGCCACACCCTCGAGCTACAGCCCTTGCTCGAGGGGGATGAGAAGTTCTTCCAGAAGCGC
>JBFZFD010000007.1:0-6281 GCA_041306485.1 Opitutia bacterium
CCTCGGGTAGGCGTCCCGAGGGTCTGAAGAAGTTCACGCTCAACAACATGGTCCAGGACGGCTCGATGGTCCGAGAGGTCCTCGCCTACGAGGTCTTCCGCTCCATGGGCGTCGCCGCGCCGCGCGTCGGCTATGCCCGCGTCACCATCAATGGCGATTTCTTTGGAACTTACCTTAACGTCGAGACGATGGACGACGTCGCTCTCCCGCGCTGGCACAGGTCCACCGGCCATCTCTACGAGGGCTCCTACGGTAGCTGGTGGGGCGATGTCGCTGATCCCTTTAGCGGACACTATGAGGTGGACGAGGGCGATGGGGACAACCGCTCCGACCTCCGCGCCTTGATCAAGGCCGCGCGCAGCCCTGCCAGGGGTTGGCTCGGCAGGATGCACAAGGTTGCCGACCTCGACCAGATGACCCGGATGTGGGCCTGCGAGTGGTTCACCGGCCACTGGGACGGCTATTCCCAGTTCATCACCAACAACTACTACCTCCATGCCGACCGCTCGGGCCGGTTCACCATGATGCCCTGGGGCACCGACCAGACCTTCACCTGGGCGGATCGCCTCAACGACTCGCCCGACCACTTCATCTTCAACAACTGCCTCCGCGACCCCATCGGCAAGGCCCTGTACTTCGACGCCCTCCACGCCGTCGCCGACCAGTGGCTGGCCTTCGGCCTGGAGGACCTGGCCGACCTGGCCCACCAGTCGGTCGCCCAGGAGTCGGCGGGAGTCGACGACGTCAAGTGGTTCATCCGCGATCGCCTCGCCGAGCACCTTACGTGGGCCGCGACCCTGCCCGCAGCTCCCGCCGGTTTTGAGGCGAGGGTCGAGGGCAATCGCCGCTCCCGCCGCGTCGTTGTCTCCTGGCAGAAGCCCCGTCCTCCGGACGGCGCCCCCGCGGTGCTCGGCCATGTCGTCGAGTACCGCAGGGACGGCCTCCCCTGGACCCGCCTCACGGCGGACGACTCCAATACCCTGAAGCTGACCAACCTTCAGCGTGGAACCTACGCGGTCCGCGTCCGGGCGGTCGGCGAGGTCGGCGACTCCCTCCCCGCTACCTTAACCGTGGTGGTGCCCTGAGGGTCCCTTTTCGCCTTAGCGCGGGGGCAGGCCCCAGGCTTGGCGGAGCATCTCGCAGGCGGCGGGGTCCGCGCGCTCCAGCTCAGCGCGGTCGAAGGGGAAGAAGTCGTTGCGGCCGAAGAAGGCCTCAGTCGTCTCGGCAAAGTACTCCCTGTCGTTGGTCAGCGCATACGCCCGCACGCCCCGGGTCTCACGTCCCTGCCAATCCCTCCGCGCCACGGCCTCGTAGGTGCCGGCCGCGCGTGCCTTGGCGAAGGTTTCCTTGATCCCGGCATGGTCAAAGCCGAGCACCTGGTGATGGTAGGCGTGAGCGAGTTCGTGCAGGATCAGCATCGGCATGCGCCGGACCTCGCGGTCGAGGATGGCGAGATTGGTGAACTCCACCGCCCGCGCCATGTCCGGGTCCCTCCCGTTGGCCCGCAGCCACCCGGCGTCGGGATGGTATTCGGCTTTGGGGCCGACTCCGGGGTAGGGGGGCGAAAGGTAGATACGCACCTCGCGGAGCTTTACCAAGGCGGGCGATGGGATGAGGCGGGCGACATCGCCCAGCTGTTCCGCGATCAGCCCTAGGGCCGACTCGGTCGCCTCGCGTCGCCCGGGCTCCATCAGCTCACCCCGCACTAGGAGCGTCCATCCTCGCACTTCGCGCGACACGTAGGCCGGTTCATCGGCCGCGGACGAAGTGAGGCCCCCGAGCACTAAGGTCGGGAAAATCACGAGAAATCGGAGTCGCTTCATGACATCGAAATAGCCCCAGCTTCCGTGTGGGCAACCCGAACCGCAGGAGGGAGCACCGAGGGTGTCAGGCCGTAGTTTGGACGCTCTGCTGGAGCAACAATCCGTGACTGCCCAAATTTCTCGGTTCTTGTGTCAATCAACCCGTCCGCTGGCCCGGAGCCCGAGAATTTCATCTGCGCGCTGGCTGTACTCGCGGAACTGCGCGGCGTTGCTAGCGAGTTTGATATCCAAGTCGAAGGTCGGGATCATCGCCTTCATCCGTGCCTGGCCCTCGGGGCTGGCGAGCAAGTCGGGGAAGCATTTCCTAATGACCTCTAGCACGATGTTTACCGAGACCGAGGCGCCGGGCGAGGCTCCAAGCAGCGCCGAGATGCTGCAAGCGGCATCGGTGATGACCTCGGTGCCGTAGTGGACAATGCCAGCCTGACCATCCGTCTTCTTGATGGCCTGCACCCGAATGCCTGCGTCAATCAACTTCCAATCCGCAGCCTGCGCGGCTGGATAAAAAATCTTCAGCACCTCGATGCGGTTCTTCATGCTCTGCGTGCCCTGCTGGATGAGGTAGCGGACAAGGTTGAGGTTATGGATGCCAATCTTGATAAGGGTGGTGAGATTGTCTGGGCGAATGGAGAAGGGGAGGTCGGTGTAGCGGCCCTTCTGGTGCAGGAACTTCGTTGTCCAAGCCGCAAAGGGCCCGAACAGGAGCGTTTTCCTGCCATCCAAGATACGGGTGTCGAGGTGCGGCACAGCCATCGTCGGGGCCGCAGCGAGCGGTTGACCATAGACCTTGGCCTGGTGCTTCTTGACGATCTCCGGATTATCGCAAACGAGCCACTGGCCGCCGATAGGGAAACCGCCCAGGCCCTTTGCCTCTGGAATACCGGACATCTGGAGCAGGGGAAGTGTGCCGCCCCCCGCGCCGACGAAGACGAACTTGGCGCGGTTTGTCCGGACAAGGCCCGTCGCTAGCTCCTTCACGCGGACTTCCCAGCCCGTGCTGTGTCTACGCAGACCGATCACGCGATGGCCGGAGGCGATGCCGCAACCCTCCTGCCGTCCTAGCCAGCTTAGCAGCTTGCGCGAGATGGCGCCAAAGTTCACATCTGTGCCCCCGTCCATCTTCGTGGCGGCAATGGGCTCGTCGCCCCGACCTTCGACCAGGAGCGGTGCCCAACTCGCGATGGTGGCGCGGTCAGTACTGAAGACCATCTCCTGGAAGAAATGGTGGGCCGACATTCCGGCATGGCGGGCCTTGAGGAATTCCACCTGGTCGGCTCCATGCACGAAGCTGATGTGGGGGACGGGATTGATGAATTCCCTCGGGTGACTGGCCATGTCGTTGGCCACCGCGTAACTCCAGAACTGTTTCGATTGCTCGAACTGCTCGAAAATCTCGATGACCTTGGCCACCTTCACCGAGCCATCCGCCTCGCGCTTGGGGGTATAGCTCAACTCGCAGATCCCCGCGTGCCCAGTGCCCGCGTTATTCCAGCCATCTGAACTCTCCTGAGCTAACCCATCGCTGGCCTCATAGAGCTGGATGGAAAGTCGCGGATCGAGCCGCTTCAGCATCGCGCCGAGATTGGCCGACATCACCCCGCTGCCAATCAGGATGACATCAGGGTTTTCAACGTGGGTGGCGGAGGGCATTCGTTTGGGCAAGCGTTGGGAGTTTGACGTTGGGAAACGGTTTGAGTCGTGATGCCAACGGAATCACTGGGCTGCTTTCGCAAGATTTAGCCCTCCCTTACCCCATGGCAAGCCCCTTGGCTAAGGCACCCCTGCTGGCAGTCCCGAGCAAGACTGGGTAATCACGTGTGTCGCCGACCTACCAAGGACGTGGCGCCTGACCGGCTCACTTTTGAGGGCCTGCGCGCTGCTCTCTCGGGAAGGCAACCTCAGCGGTGCGGCACGCGCCGTAGCTTGGTGAGGTCGTGGCCGTTGTCCCCGAGCCATTTGACGAGCTCCTGGTAGCGGGCCTCAGGTAAAGTTTTAGAGCGTGCCATAATCCAGACCAGGTCGCGGTCGGGGACGCCGACGATGGTGGTTTGGTAGCCCTCGTCGAGGTAGGCGATCAGGTAGGCTGACTTGAAGGGCCAGAGAAACTGCATACGCCACTCGGCATTGGTCTCGCGGTTATGGATGAAGCCGGTGGGCCGATAGGTCTTGAGCGGACCGTCGAGGCTCCCGTTGTTGAAGACGTAGGTCGTCGCGATGGAACCATCCTTATCTAACTGGTAACTCTCCACAGCATTGTGGGCCTCGTCCTCGATGAAGGCCGGGATGTGCGCGATGACGTACCAGTCGCCCATGAAACGCTCGAGGTCGACCTTCCGATCGATGGCCTGGAGGGGCTTCGGTTCTTCCCCGCCGGATCCATCCGACCAGAATTTGCAGCCCACAAAGAGTGTCGATAGCGTCACCATAAATAGAGTTTTGAGGACCGTCTTGGAGCGCCGGATGCTGGAAGTGCGTGAGCTGATAGGGCTTTTCATGGGTTCAGCTTAACATCCCCCACCATGGTTGCGATTCATTCCCAGAGGGTCAGGCTGTTCATTAACGGCCTGACCCCTTTTGGGCGGCTTTGGCTCGCCCCTTCAGTCGGAGTTGTGACAGGTTGAGGTGTGCCCCGCGCGATCCCCACGGTCCTGTTGCTCGCCCTGCATGCCTTGTCGCTCGGTGCGGCGGATTTGGCCCCAACACAGGAGGAATGGACGTCCCAATACTGGCCCAACGGACTGCCCGGGCCCGCCGGTGGCATCAGGGTCGTCGAGACCAGCCGATTCGCCTTGGCCATGGACACGCAAACGTTTGCCGTGCCCCACTTCGGCCTCGTCCCCTCCACCGGCACCTACGAGGCCTCCACCAAGCTGGATGACACCCGGTGGCGCGGCCTGCCCCCCGCCGAGTTGTCCCTTGGTTTGCGTGTCGGCGAACGCGTCTACCGTGCAGTCGGCGCGGCGCGGTGGGATGGTATCCTGGGGCCGCGGTTGGTGGAGTCGGGACGTTGGTTTCAGCGGTCCGACATTCTCGGGGTCCGCTTCGCCGATGAGACCGGTGCTGTCCTCGGCGGCGACTTCCGCCTCGAGACCACCGCCTGGCCCGACCGATTAGGTTTCGCGCTTCACGCGCGTCCGCCCCTTGAGGACTTTGCCGAGGGTGAGCGCGCCTTCGGACGCATCGGCGGCGGCTTCGGCCTCACTGGCTCCAATCATGTGGACCTCGGGGCTTCCCCTGCGCTGGACTCGCCCGCCTTCACCCTCGAGCTTTGGGTCTATCCGCCGGCGCAGGACGAGGTACTCGGGCGCTCCATGGCCTGGCTCGCCTGCCGCGGCGCCAATGAGACGAGCCCAGGTAACTTTGGTCTGACCTACCACGGACTGATGGTGGACGCCCGGCTCACCCTCGGTCCCTCCGCGGGCGAACGTCACACGCTCCCCGCGCCGTCCTCTCTGCGCCTCGTCGCCGAGTCCTGGAACCATGTCGCTGTCACTTACGACGGCGCCGACCTCCGCCTATACGTCAATGGCAAGCTGGCCTCCTCTCGAGGTCTCGACAAGCCCCGCGCCACGGGGCAGGGCGGGCTGGTGGTCGGCCGTCGTGGTGATGGACACGGCCCGCGCTTCCGCGGTGTGGTCGACGAGGTGCGCTTCCATTCCCGAGCTCTTAGCCCCGAGGAGATCGCCTCTGCTCATCGCGACCCGGCTAAGGTTGTCGGCCAGCCCGCGCTCTCCCGTGGCTTTACCCAGGAGGGTGTCGCCCAATCGAAGCGCCGCCGGCTTGAGTGGCCCTCGGTGTCTATCAATCTCGGCTTCAAGCCCAAGGACTCGACGGGATGGCTTTCCTCTACCGTGTCGAAGGTCGATGCCGCAGGTTGGCACCGAGCACATCTAGTGGTCGAGCCCGGGCGTGAGGTTGCCACGAGCTCGCTGCCCGAGGTGTTGGCATGGGACAAAGATGCGAAGCGCGACTTGCCCGTGGTGCACGACTCCGCCAACGGCTGGCATCGCGTTGATCTCGATGCCGTGCGCGGCAAGGGCGCAGCCAACGATGTCCTTGAGCGCACCCGGCTCCGACTACGCAACCCCACTGGCGAGCCCGTCACGGCTCGGCTTCTCTTTGCGAAGACGGCGGCGGGACTCCGCCACGCGGCTCCTCAGGCCATCACCGGCGTCACCGCCGTCCTCCGTCAGCCCGATGGTACGCCGACCGGCATCCCCGTCCAGTTAAGCAAGAACTGGCACAACCGCCCCGAGGGCGGCGAGCTCGCCGGCCTGTGGTTCCATGGGCTCGTCGCCGTACCCCTTGCCGCCGGGGCCGACATCGAGCTCGAGCTCGCCATGGCCTATGCGCACTGGGGTGCCTTGCCCGCGGTGAGCCACGCCCAGCTAAGCCTCGTTGGGTGGGGCTCCAACCAGCGCTGGGACCAGGCCGCCTTTGGTGCCTGGGGGGAGAGCT
>JBFZFD010000008.1:0-2737 GCA_041306485.1 Opitutia bacterium
AGGCGGCCCGCGAGATGCTCGAGCGCGTCGAGCACCTCACCGGCGTCCCGCGTGGCCAATTCTGGGGCGGCACCTTCCACGGCATCGGCCTACGCATCGTCCGCCGTCACGCTGAGGCCGCCGGGCGGCGTCCCGACCTGACCGTGCTCGACGCCAAAGAGGCCGACCAGCTGATGACCGAGGTGATCAAGGCGCGCGATGGTGCCTTCATCAAGGACAAGACCAACCCCAAGGCGCCCGTCATCCTCGACGCCGTATCCCATGCCCGCAATACCCTCCGACCACTGGCAGAGGTGGCCGAGGAGCGCCTCTCTTGGATGCGCGGCGGGACCGATAAAATTCTCGGCTTCGCAGAGGACTACGCCGCCGCCAAGGCCGCCCGCAACGTCTGCGACTTCGACGACCTGCTCGAGCTCTGGCTTCGCATCCTCGAGCGCGACCCAGCAGCGCTGGAGCATTACCGAAGGCGCTTCGCCCACATCATGGTGGACGAGTTCCAGGACACCAACCGCCTCCAAGCGCGCATCCTCGACCTGCTGGCCGCCGACCACCAGGTCATGGCAGTCGGCGACGACGCCCAGTGCATCTACACTTGGCGTGGAGCCGACTGGGAGAATGTCGTCGGCTTCCCCGACCGCCATCCCGGCACCGTCATCCATCGCATCGAGATCAACTATCGCTCCACGCCCCAGATCCTCGCCTTCGCCAACGAGATCCTGCGTCACCGCCCGACCCGACCTGGCTTCGAGCGTGAGCTACGCCCAGTGAGACCGGACGGCCCCACCCCTACCGTCTGGCGGGTCTCCGACACCTCGCAGCAGGCCAAGCTCATCAGCCGGCGCATCGCGCTCATTCATCAGGCAGGCACGCCGCTATCCGATATCCATGTGCTCTACCGCGCACACTTTCAGTCCGTGGAGTTGCAGATGGAGCTTAACGCCTCGGGCATACCCTTTGTCATCACCAGCGGACACAAGTTCTTCGACCTAGCACACATCAAGGACCTGCTCGCCCACCTCCGCGTTGTACACAACCCCACCGACACTGTCGCTTGGTCACGCCTGCTCTGCCTCCTGCCCAAGGTCGGTCCGGTCTCCGCAGGCAAGCTCATCGCCGCCCTCGAGACCACGGCCTCGCGGACCGGGCTCCACGCGGTACGCTGCTTGCTCGATGCCGCGGTGATCGACCGGGTCGGCGCGGCCGCCAAGGACGATTTCACTGACCTCGCCATCACCCTCCAGGACGTGCTCGACGGCGTCGAGGCTTCGCGCGGTACGCCGGAAACAGCGCCCGTGGTGCCGTCCGAGGGCGACCTCTTCAAGCCCAAGGCGGGGGGAGGCCAGCGCGTCGCCCGTACGCCCGCGGAGTCGGTCCGCCTGGCCATCGAGGGCTGGTACGGGGCGCACCTACGCACTCTCTTCCCGGATTGGCGCGAGCGTGAAGACGACCTGCAGGGTCTCATCGGCTTCGCCACGCGCTACGAGGATCTCGGCGAGATGGTCGCGCAGGTCGCCTTGCTCAACGGAGAGACGTCGGACAAGTCTCCCGAGCCCGCCCAAGACATGCTTCGTCTGACGACTATCCATCAGTCGAAGGGGCTAGAATTTCCCGTCGTCCTCTTGCTCGGGCTAGCCGAGGGACTCCTCCCTCTCCAGCGAGCGGTCGACGCTGGGGATGTCGAGGAGGAGCGGCGACTCTTCTACGTGGCCTGTACCCGTGCCATGGACCAGCTCCACCTGTTCTGCCCCCGCTTCAGCACGATGGGCGAGGGTTACCGTCCCCTCGGCCCTTCCCAGTTTCTCGAGGAAATGGACCCCTCCGTGTACGAGGTAGCGGATTACACCAGCCGTAGGCTTTAACCCCGGGTGTCATCTCCCCACTGGACGCTTGCCAAGGGAGCCAGCTGGCGGCTTATTTCGGGCTGATTTTCCAATGAAAAAAGTCCTCGTAGCCGATAAGATTAGCCCGACTGGGGTAGCGCTCCTGCGCTCCCAGCCTGGCTATGAGGTCATCGAGGCCTACGGCTCCTCGCCCGAGAAGCTGCTCGGCCTGGTCGGGGACGTCCATGCCATCCTCGTCCGCTCGGAGTCACAGGTCACACGGGAGTTGCTTGCGGCCGCCCCCCACCTCGTCTGCGTGGGCCGGGCTGGCGTCGGGGTCGACAATATCGACGTCGACGCAGCGACCGAGCGCGGCGTCATCGTGATGAACACCCCCTCGGGCAACACCATCGCCACCGCCGAGCTGACCTTTAACCACCTGCTCTGCCTTGCCCGTCCCCTCCCCGAGGCCGTCCAGTCGATGCGTGACAGCAAGTGGGACCGCAAGTCGCTCGCCGGCACCGAGCTGCTTGGCAAGAACCTCGCCATCCTCGGGCTCGGGCGTATCGGCGCCGAAGTCGCCAAGCGAGCCCTCGCCTTCGGAATGAAGGTCCTCGCCTACGACCCCTACCTGACCGAGGCGCGCGCCAAGACCCTCGGGGTCCAGATCGCCACCCTCGACGAAGCCTTCGCCGGCGCGGACTACCTGACAGTGCACATGCCGCTGACGCCCGAGACGGAGGGCTTGGTCGGCCGGGAGGCCTTCGCGCGGATGCGCAGAGGCGTCAAGGTCGTCAACTGCGCCCGCGGTGGCATTGTCGACGAAGTCGCTCTCGCCGAGGCCCTCGCTTCGGGACAATGCGGCGGCTGCGGCTTCGATGTCTTTACCGAGGAGCCCCTGCCCAAGGACCACCCCC
>JBFZFD010000009.1:0-3229 GCA_041306485.1 Opitutia bacterium
ATCTTGGTGAAGTTCGCGCCCGTCGCTGACAATCGGGGCGCGGTTACGGAGCACGCCGCCGTCCACCGCCCAGGGCACGGTGCCGAGAACGGCCGCCTTGCCCGGACGTCGGAGGGATTCCAATAAGCTAGGCCAGAGCTGGGCGCGGAAGAGTTCGGCCACCTCGCGGGTCGAGTCAGGTCCGTCGACAAAGCGAGCGAGGCCCATCCAAAGGAGCTCGGGCAACAGTACGACGTCCGCTCCATCATCCCAGGCCTCGATCACGCGTCGCCCGACCAAGTCCGCGAATTCCCGAGCGGATGTCGCCTCGGGGGCGGCGACATCGAAGGTTTGAAGCTCGAGGGTCAGGCGGTCCATGTCTTGGTCCAGAAGATCAGAGCCTTGGGCGTCGCGGCCGTTTCGCCAATATCCTTCCACCGATAGGTCGCCTGCAGCGCGGGTTGCTCGGCGTAGCCTCGCGATTCCCAGAAGGGGCGCAGGGGGCGGTAGGAGGCAGGGCGGAGCGGGTGGTTGTCGGACCGCGCTACCGCACAAAAGGTCGCCGCGTGCAGCCCCAGCCGTTTGGCATGGGACTCGCGCCGGTCGAAGAAGACCTTGCCCAGCCCCCTGCCCCGCCAAGCCGGCAGTAGCAAACTCTCCCCGAGGTAGAGCCATTCGCTCGGATTGTGCCCAGCACGCACAAAGGGCTCGCGGAAAGCCTCGTCCTCATCCGACAGGGGCAGGCAGGTGGTCGCTCCGACTAGGTGACCCCCAGCATCCTGAACCAGAACTACCCGCGCTCGGGGACAGCCGAGGTAGACCGACAAATAGCGGCGCTCGTAATCGAGGTCACCTTCATAGAGATAGGGGAACTCACGGAAGACGGCGATGCGCAGGCCACCGAGCTCGTCCATCCAGGGACCCAGAGCAGGACCATCGATTTCGGTGAGGCGTGGCTCATCCATTTGACCGAGGCTGGCCAGTCGGCGACGCTTGGCAACCCCGAGGCGACTTGACCGCCCCGGGCGGGAGGTAAGCATCCTGCCATGCGCGCCACCCCCGCCCTACTCCTACTCTCCTGCCTCACGACGGCGGCGGAGCCTCGCTTCGAGAAGCTAACGCTCACTCGGGAGTTCGTCGCCGAGGGCTGTGCAGTGGCGGACTTCAATCGCGACGGCCATCCGGATGTGGCCGCTGGCAGGTTCATCTGGTACGGACCTGACTTCAAGCGCCAAGCCGCCTACACGCAGGAACGCGACAACCGCTCAGGGCCCAGCAAGACGCCCTACACGCCTGAGACTGGCTACTCGGACTACTTCCTGCAGTTCGCCCACGACTTCACGGGTGACGGTTGGGCAGACATCCTCGTCTACGGGCTACCGGGCGAACCAGCCCTGCTCTTCGTCAACCCCGCCGGCAAGCCGGGCGACTGGGCGCGGCACACGCTCGTCGACATCGCCGACGGCGAGTCGCCCTCGCTCGTGGACATCGACAACGATGGACGCCCCGAACTACTGGTGCACACCACCCTGCCTGGCGACAAAGGAGGCCGCTTCGGCTACTTCCAAGTCGACTGGGCCAACCCGACATCCAAGGCCCGCTTCCGGGCCATCAGCGAACCCACCCGACAGGCCCACAAGTACACCCACGGCTACGGCGCCGGGGACGTCAACGCCGACGGCAGGACCGATATCCTCACCAAGGATGGCTGGTTCGAGCAGCCGGCCGACCGCGCAGGCGACGCGCCTTGGAAATTCCATCCCACCAAGTTCGGCCAAGGCGGCGCCCAGATGCACGTCATGGATGTCAACGCTGACGGACGCCCCGATATCATCACCGCCCTGCAGGCCCACGGCTACGGCCTCGCTTGGTTCGAGCAACTGGCCGACGGCGCCTTCCGTGAGCATCGCATCCTCGGCGCCTCAGCCCAGGAGGTCCTCAACGGCGTCTCCTTCACCCAGCCCCATGCGGTCGAGCTAGTCGATCTCGATGGCGACGGCCTGCTCGACATCGTCACAGGCAAGCGCAAGTGGGCCCACGGTACGAAGCAGGACCCCGAGCCCATGGCCGATCCAGTACTTTACGGCTTCGTGCTGAAGCGCGACGGCAAGGGTGGCGCCAATTACCGGCCAGTGAAGATCGACGGTGACAGCGGCGTGGGCACGCAGTTCTGGACCGGACCAATCGACGCTGACGCGCGCCCCGATATCGCCGTCGCCAACAAGCACGGCGTCTTCGTCTTCCTTCGTCGGTAGGCCCTCAGCGCCAAGCGCGAGCGATCAAGATGACAAGGCCGCAACCGCCGAGCTGGGCGAAGACAAAGGCCGGCGCATCGGCGGGGTGGATGCCGGTGAAAGTGTCGCTCAGGGAGCGGGCTATTGTGACCGCAGGATTGGCGAAGAAGGTGGAGGAGGTCGCCCAATAGCCCGCCCCGACCGTGAGCGCTACCAGCGCGGGAGCGTGGGCGGCGTTGGGACCGCGGCAGGACCTGACCACCGCAAGCAGGACGACCGTGGCGATCAGCTCACTCAGCCAAAGTCCCGGTGCGGAGCGCCGCGTGGAGGAGAGCTGCAGCACTGGCAACGCGAAGAGAAGATGGCAAACCCAGACACCGGCGACGGCGCCGGCAAACTGCGCGGCGAGATAGCCGGGGAGCGACCGGCCGGGCAGCGCACCATCGGCCCAGGCTAGGAGGGAAACAGCGGGATTGAGATGGGCTCCGGAAACCGGGGCAAAGAGGTTAATAAGGACAAAAAGAGCGGCGGCTGTGGACAGGCTGTTGGCGAGCAGCGCCACCGCACCGTTGCCGACGGCCAGGGCCTCGCCCATGGCGCCGGAGCCGACCACCACACCGAGGAGGAGTGCGGTGCCGGCAAACTCGCCCAGACAGGCTTGGCGGGGGCTCATCGGGCGTCGCGCAGGCCGGCGGAGTAGGCCTCGAATACGCGGCGGATCTCGTCGCGCACCCGGCGGAACTCCGCCCGCACTTCCTCCGGCGTGCCGGTGGCGTGAGCGGGATCGTCGAAGCCCCAGTGATGCCGGCGCACCTGCCCAGGGAAGGTCGGGCAGACCTGGTCGGCGTTGCCGCAGACGGTGATGACGGTGTCGACCTGCGACCCAAGGAACTCCGAGAGGTGCTTGGAGTGGTGAGCGGTGGCATCGATGCCAATCTCGGATAGGACGGTGATCGCCTCGGGGTGGACATAGCCCGCTGGCTTAGAGCCAGCGCTGGCGACCTCAATCAAGTCGC
>JBFZFD010000010.1:0-11902 GCA_041306485.1 Opitutia bacterium
CCATGCCCGCGGCGATGGAGGAGCTCAGCAACCAGCTGGGCTCCTGCGTTTCCCGCACCGACGACCGCAACGCGCTCAACCGATCCAGGAACTGCGCGATGCCGCTCCTTCATGCGCTCTGCCCCAACGCGGAGGAGGATGCGGAATCCCGCGAGCAGGAGGAGTGAGAGATTAAAATCGATTAGGATCACCCCGCGCGGGATGGCACGCGGAGCTCCTTCCACTTCTCCCCCTAGGAGGGAAAGTGTAAGGAGGATACCTGTGGCGACAAAAAGAGCGAAGGCGAGGCGAGCGGCCTCATGCAGGCGGAAGTAATGGAGGATACCGCTGAACTGGCCGAAGGCCCAGAGCAGGAGGAGCTTGAGCGCCATGACCCAGGGCAAGATTTCACCACGTTGGCCCAGCAGGATGGCCGAGCGTTGGTCAAACCCTTCTCCCCCTGACTCGTAAAAGCGCAGGTCGTAGGAAAACCAGAAGGCGACCGCTAGGAGAGTGCCATAGGCTGCGGCCCAGATGGCGAACCTACGCATAGGTCTAAGAATGCTGCTGGGGTCGAGCTGCATGGTGGATGATATCTCGACCAAGTGGTGGAGTTGTCAAACCCTCTCAGGGCTCGGTGACCACCCGGAATCCCCGGAGGCGTGATGTCTCACCGCGGCCAACAAGATCCATGGGGACGCCGGCACCGGGGGCAGATTGGGCATCTCCACCCGCCACGACGACGGTGGGGGAGTCGGACTCCGCGAAGAGCCACTCGCCGACATTGCCGACGAGGTCATGGATACCTTGGGGGTTGGGCTTGCTCGTGCCGACGGGGTGGACGCGGCTGTCGGAGGTGTCGATAGTCCAGGCTTCGTCCGCAGGGAGGCGGCGCGAGGGATCGCCTTGAGCAGCGAGGTGCTCCGCCTGCCGCGGGAGCCTTACCCGGAAACCGGTGAGCCAGCCAAGTCGTTGGACAAATACCTCGGCCTCACCATGGCTGAGCGAATCCACCGGTAAGGCGGGATCGCGCTTAGCACTGGGGTTGGAGCCCATTACGGCAACATAGAGCGATTGGGGGACTTCCGTCTTTAAAATCCTTTTTCCTTGTCCGCCGGGCAGCGGCACCAGCTGGCTGATGAAGTTCTCGCGAACGAGGGCGAGGGTGCTGGACCTCTCACGAATCACCTCGAGTTGGCGGCGATCGGGATCAGCCGGAAGTAAGGCCTCGGGGAAACTCTTCAGGAGAATGCTGAGGCGGGCGGAGAGTGTAGACGCCACCACCCCGGCCTGCGCGGTATCACCTTTGCGGAGGAGTTCGCGCACTTCCTCCATGCCAGAGCGGAAGCGCTCCACATCGGGCATGGATAGGGCGAGGCTCTCGCGGCGGGCGTAGTCGACGGCGACCTTGCGGTCAGCGTGGGCGCTCTGAGGAAAGCGCGCGATAAGGTTATCCATTGCCTTGGAGGCGGAAATCCAGAGCTGGGCGGCGCGGGGCCAATCGCGGGCGGCCTCGGCGGCCCCTGCGGAGCGGGCGATGTCATCAAGCTCTACCTTGAGGCTGGTGGAGCGCACGGTCTCTAGCTTGCGCTGCAAGCGGTCGACGCGGTCTACTTCAGTCCCTCGGACATCACGGAAGCGCATCGCAAAATCCGTCTCTAACACGATGGCCTCGGCTAGGAGTGCTTCGGCCTCGGCAAAGCGTCCTTCGCGGAGGGCGACATCGGCGTCACCCTCTAGCTTACGTCCCTTCTCCCAAAGGGGATCGGCCTGCATACGACGCAGCCGGATGTCGAGCCGCGCAATGCGGCCGTTATCCTCTAGGTTGGAGAGCATCCACTTGGCGCGAATCATCCTCTCCAGGGAAAGGGCCTCGGCAAGTTTAGTGACGGCGACATCCATCTGCCCGGCGGCACGGGCCGCATCGGATTCCTTTTCGAGCTGGTTGGAGGATTCCCTCAAGCGCTCCGCACGATAGACGTGCAAGCGGGTCCGGAGATTATCGAGGCGGGCGGTGTCGGCGGCATTGGTCCCGGAGGCGGAAAGGAGCTTTTCTTGGGCGGACACTGCCGCCTCGAGCTCGCCGAGATCCTCCTCGCTGATGCGTGCCTTGCGCTGGACGAGCGTGGAGAAGTTGCGCTCTCGCTCATCCACCTCAGCCTTGAGGGCGGTGAACTCTTCAGGGGTCAGGGTGCTCTCGGCGGTGCTACCGCGCTGATCTTTCGATATCACCCAGGCCGTTGTAAGCAGCCCAAGGAGGAGAAAAAGTGCGATAAGTGGGAGGAAGAGACGGTCCTTCAGTTGCTGGATGGCCAATGCCCTAGCCTCACGTTTGAGGTCGGCTTTCCGCTGGGGAGAGGAAATTTCGAATTTAGGATTCAAAGGAGAGGGGGCGACACGGGGCTGAAGAGGATTTGCTTGGACGCAACCCCATCGAACGGCATACAAACTCACGTTTCAACCTTGGAAATCCCTTCACCCAGTCGAATCGCGGTCCTTGGCGTCGGTTTACTCGGCGCATCGGTCCTCCGCGCCGCCCGGGCAAGGATTCCGGGCATCGCACTTTCAGCTTGGTCGCGCTCCCTATCCAGCCGGGAGGCGGTCTCAGATGTCAGTGATACCTTCGCCACCCCGGCCGAAGCGGTGACAGGCGCGGATTGCGTCATTCTGGCTACTCCCGTCGACAGTTTCCCCTCCTTACTCGCCCAAATCTCCCCTTCCCTTGAGCGTGACGCCTGGGTGACAGATGTTGGAAGCACCAAGCGTGGCGTCCATTTGGCCGCGCTGAAAAGCCTTCGCGATCCCTCGCGCTTCGTGGGCGGGCACCCGATGGCGGGCTCGGAGAAAGGGGGCCCTGCCGAAGCTCGGGCTGACCTCTTTGAAGGACGCCCCTGCATCGTCACCTCCGAGGCGCTCACCCATCTTGGTGTCACCAAGGCTGCCGATGCCTTTTGGAGGAGTCTCGGGGGCCGGGTTGTCCACCTTTCCCCGGAGGCCCATGATGCCGCCGTAGCGGAAATCAGCCACCTTCCTCATGCGGTCGCCTCGCTCTTGGCGGCGCTCCTCGCCAAACGCCAGCCCCGCATCGACCTCGCAGCGGGTGGGTTACGCGACACCACCCGCATTGCGGCCGGCGATCCCAGCCTATGGGTCCCTATCCTGCTGGAGAACGCCGACCATGTAGCCCCACTCCTCGCCGAGTTAGCGGCTGATGTGCAATCGCTGCGTGAGACATTGGTAGCCGGAGACGCCAGTGAGCTGCGCCGTCACCTCGAGGCCGCCCGCGAATTCCGCCGCAAGCTCTGAGATGTCCGAGGTTCTTGTCATTCATCCTTTCCGCGGACCAGCCCGCGGCCTTGCCAGGGTACCGGGGTCCAAGAGCGTGACGAATCGCGCCCTCATCCTCGCCGCATTAGCCGAGGGCGAGACCATCCTCGATGGTGCCCTCTTCAGCCGCGACACCCACATCCTCTGCACGGCACTCCGTGAGCTTGGGTTCTCCATCACCGAGGAGCCCACCCTCGCGCGTATCCGCGTAATCGGGCTAGGAGGAAAGATTCCCAAGTCCCAGGCCCGTCTCCACGTGGGTAACGCAGGAACCGCCGCCCGCTTCCTGACCGCCCTGCTCTGCCTCTGCCCTGACGGCACCTTCGAGCTCGACGGCGACGACGCCATGCGAGCGAGACCGATGGCTGGGCTGCTCCGTGCCCTCGAGGGTGCTGGCGCTAAGGCAACCGCTGCTGATGGAGGCAGGGCCGACGGCTTTCCTCTCACGCTGCGTACGGCTGGGATGACCGGTGGCGAAATCCTCTGCGATGCCTCCGCCAGCTCGCAGATGCTCTCTGCCCTTCTGATGGTAGCGCCCTTGGCCCCTGGACTGCGCGTTACCCTCAGCGGGTCGACCGTCTCAGAACCTTTCGTGACCATGACTGAGCGTATGGTGGCTGACTTTGGTCGACCCCTCTCACGCGTGGGCTCAACCTGGAGCTGCGCCTCGCCGGGACCTTACCGAGCACGTGGTCGCCATGTGATTGAGCCAGACGCCACCGCCGCGAGCTACTTCGTCGCCTTGCCGGCGGTCGCGGGTAAGGGTTCCTCGCTACGCCTGGCCAGCTATGCCGAGGGCGGCTTGCAGGGGGATGTCGCTTTCGCTGGGGTGGCCCGATCCTGTGGGGCCAGCCTTGCCGCAGAAGGCGCGGACTGCATCGCCACAGATTGGTCCGCGCTGCAGGGCGGAGATTTCGACTTCAACGCATTCTCAGACACCTTCCTCACGCTGGCGGCCCTCGGGCCTATTCTCTCCACACCCTTGACCATCCGGGGCATCGCTCACACCCGGCGCCAAGAGACCGACCGCCTCCTCGCCATGGCAACCGAGCTGACCCGACTCGGGGCTCACGTCGAGCCCACGCCCGAAGCCCTGCGGGCGAATCCTTCTCTTGACCACCTCACCGTCCATCCCTCTCGAGAGACAATCCGCCAGGCCACTTTGGGCGGCCCGGTCCGCATCCAAACTTATGAGGACCATCGTGTCGCGATGAGCTTCGCCATCCTCGGCTCACTCGACCTCCATGGAGACGGACGCCCTTGGGTCGAGATCGAGGACCCAAAGTGCGTGGGCAAGACCTTCCCTGGCTTCTATGCGGCACTCGAGGCACTGCGCGGCCGCTTCGTGCAAGTAGCGGTAGATGGCGGGGCGGCATCTGGCAAATCCTCCACCAGCCGAAAAGTGGCGGAGGCTCATGGTCTGATGCATGTCGACACCGGCTCCCACTACCGCGCGGTCACGCTCGCCCTCCTTCGTCGCGGCGTAGCGGCAGGAGATGCCGCGGCGACCGCACTGGCTTTACGCTCGCTGAAGATCGGTACGCGGGTGCGTGGACTCTCAGCCCAGGTGGAGCTCGACGGCGAACTCCCCGAAGGCGCCGAGTTGCGCAGTGCGGAGGTAACCGCGGTGGTCTCTCCAGTAGCTGCACTTCCTGAGGTACGCGCCTTCCTCCTCGGCTACCAGCGCGACCAAGTCGAGATTGCCCGGCGCGGAGGCTTTGCGGGAATTATCATGGAGGGGCGGGACATTGGCTCGGTGGTCCTCCCCTGCGCCGAGGTACGCATCTTCCTCGAAGCCGACACGGCAGTACGTTCAGCGCGACGCGAGGCCGAGGGCGTCCGCGACGCCATCGCCCAGCGCGACCAAGCTGACTCCTCCAGGCAAGTAGCACCCTTGACCTGCCCAGCGGGGGCTAACCGGATCGACAACACCCACCTCACCCTCGAGGAAGTGGCTGCGCAGGTGGGCAACCTCATTCGCGTGGCCCGCTCCTGAGACGATGATTCTCGGCAGCCGCAATGCGGCCTATCACCTAGTCTACCATGGCGCCCGCGTCCTCACGGAAACCTTCGCCACCTTGGAAGTCGAGGGCTGGGATCGCCTGCCCGAAGGTGCCTGCCTGATTGCCTCCAATCACCAGAGCTTCCTCGATCCCCCCATCATTGGGGGATGCCTGCCCTTCGAAATAGCTTTTGTCGCCCGTAAGTCGCTCTTCTACAACCCAGTCTTCGGCGGTGTCATTCGAGCCTGTCGCGCCATCCCGCTGGACCGCGAGGAAGCCGACTTGGCCGCAGTAAGGCGTGCACTGGCCACCCTCGCCGAGGGTCGTAAGTTACTCATCTTCCCTGAAGGCACGCGCAGCCAAGACGGCGTGCTGCTTCCAGCGAAGGCAGGTGCTGGCTTGCTGGCTCTACGCTCCAGAGTGCCGGTCGTGCCCGTTCGCATTAGAGGCGCGCGCGATGTCCTCCCGCGTGGAGGAAGTGTGCCCATGGGGGGCGCGCGCATCCGGGTTCGATTTGGCAAGGCCATCCCCGCAGATGAACTTGATCCGGGACATGGACATCCCGAGCGAAACCTTGAGGCTTCACGGAGAATCCTCGCGGCGATTGCCGCACTTCCTGATTCAGACGATCCTGGTCTCTAAGAGGCTCAGGTAGTGACGCGCTGGGGCATCACCACACAGAGGAAGGGTTCCTTGATGCCGCGCAGCACGCCCGCGTCGGTGTCAGACTTAATCTCGAGGTCGATTTCATCTTCCGTCACGGCCTTCAGTGGCTCGATCAGGTAAGTGGGGTTGAAGGCGATGGCGATGTCCGTCCCATCATACTTCACGGCGATGGGCTCATTAGCCTCACCAGCAGCGGACTTCGCACTGACCTCGAGCCGCTGTGAAGACTTAGAAACGCTGATGTGCACCGTGTTGGAGCGTTCGTCGACCATCAGCGCCGCACGCTGGACGGCCTCGAGGAACTTCTCCCGCTCGAGGCGAACCTTAAAACCGGTGTCCTTGGGAATCACCTGGCGATAGTTGGGGTAGTTACCTTCCACGACGCGGGAGATGAGCAGGATACGGTCCACCAGACCCTCGTCGTTTTTAGGCACCTCGATTTCGAACCCGACCTGTCTTTCGTTGTGGCTGAAGGTAACTTTGCCGGACTTAAGGAGGCGGGCGAGCTCGGCAATCGTGCGAGCAGGTAGGATGATGCCAGCCGAGGCCGCACCGCCACTACGTGCGAGCTCCGACTTGGCGAGGCGACGCCCATCGGTTGCCACGACGTTGAGCTTGTCCTCTTCGAACTCGAAGAACACGCCGTTGAGGATGTAGCGGTTTTCATCGGTCGACTGCGCGTAACTGACCTTGCGCAGGATGGCGCCAAGCGCTTCCTGGTCGAGCTGGGCACTAGACTGTCCAGAAAAAGCCGATACAGGCGGGAACTGCTCGGCGCCCATGCCAGTAATCTGGAAAGTGGAGGCGCCTGAACCTACCTTGACGCGTTCCTTGCCCATCAACTCCACGGTGACCTCGGCGCTCGGCAAAGCACGTGCGATGGTGGCAAGGCGTTTGACGGGGAGGGTGATCCGTCCTGGGGTCGACACGGTAGCCCGGACCTTCACGCTGACCGAGATATCGATGATGGTCGTGGTCAGCGTGATGCACTCACCCTCGGCCTCGATGAGAACGTTCTGCAGGATGGGCATTGTCACCCGCGCGCCGACGATATTGGTCACGCAAGCGAGACCGTTGAAGAAATGGTTGCGGTTGACCTTGAACTTCATGACCCCGTGAGGTTGGACGAGCGGAGCCCCCCTAGGCAATAACCCAATGCTCCCATTCCCTGCCCCCCTGTCTTTGAACTAATATATCATGGATTTAGTAATAGCCTATAGGTCTCGGAAACCTGTGAGGAGGAACGCAAGGCGTTGAAGCGCAGTCCTAGCCCGTTCCCGAGCCCCGTGAATGGGGTGTTAACAAGACCCGTCTTGCTCACAGCCGTGCGGCTTCCGGGTTGTCCACCGACCATTCACAGGCCTGTTCACGCTTAAGAAGCTTCGTCGTCGGGCGCCGGATCGGTCTCTTCCCGCCTCAGCAGGAAGGCATGTCGGTAGATGCCAAAGAGGATGTAGCCGCCGAAGATTGAAGGGACCACGTATTCCTTGAAGCGGAAGATGGCTAGACCCAGCACGATGAGCAGGACGAAGCCCCGGGCGCGTGCCCGGGCGTCCCAGGTCACCTGCTTGAATGCCGGGAAGCGAATGTTGCTCACCATGAGCCAGGAAAGCAGCAGCATCAGAGGGAGGAGTACCCATCCAAGCAGGTCATGTTTTTGCTCGAGTCCCGTGGGGTCGTCACGGAGGAGTTGGGCGAGGACGAGTACTACCGAGGCCACTGTGCCTGCAGCGGCTGGTGAGGGTAGCCCGACAAAGTCCCCGCCGCGCACGCGCTTTTCGTTACCCGGGATCAAGGGATTGGTGAGTACATTGAAGCGGGCGAGGCGCACGCCGGCGCAGACCAAGTAGACGAAGGCGAGCAGCCAGGTAGCCAGCCGCAGGTCCTCGTTCTGGTCAGGTTGGATCAAAAGGAAGCAAGCCATCAGCGCGGGCGCCATGCCGAAAGAGATGATGTCGGCGATGGAGTCGAACTCTGCGCCAAAGAGGGAATTGCGCCCGGAAGCTCGCGCGACCCTTCCATCGAAGAGGTCGCAGATACATCCAATGACGATAAACCAGACGGCGAGGATGTAGTGATCTCCACGCGCTGCTGCCTCCGTCACGAATCGTGCCTCGATGCAGGTTTTGATCGAGAGGAACCCGCAGAGCATATTGCCCGCTGTCAGGAGGTTGGGCAAAAGGTAGATACGTGCCGCCTCCTCGGGCGACGAATAAGCGGGCTTCTCATCCATGGGGAGGTTTCTCGAGGTAGGTCCAGAAGGCCTTGTTGGCCTCGACAGCCTGCTCGTCGATGTCGACCGGCAGGTGGGTGCGGAAGGCGAAGTCTTGATAGGTGTGTCGGTGCAAGATGAAGTGTGCATGCAGCGATTCACCCTTGGCCTCGAAGTACACCCGGAAGTCGCCCACCCGCAGCCGGTAGTAGGTGAGACCCTCCCGGCGAACCTTGCCAAGGTCTGCCTTACCTGCGGCTAGCTCAGCGGCGGTCAGTCCAGAGAAGGCCTCTACCACCGTCATCTGGTTCAGGGTCGGCAGCTTGTTAAGCTCAAGCATGGCTTGGTCGCTGAAGGTGACCTGAAACATGGGTTGAAGGGTGGAGCCGGGGTTCGCCGGAGCAATCCCTCAATCATGACTGAAAAACCCTAGAGAACCATCCCAGGCCCTCGCTCGGCCCTCGACCGCATCGAGCACCTCCTCGAAGTCAGCTGTTTCACCATAATAGGGATCGGCGAGGTCCTCATCTCCCAGGAAGAGGCGCAGTTTCCTGCTCATTGAACCGGGGCACTGGCTGCGTAGATCTTTGAGGTGCCCGGCATCCGCGGCGAGGATGAGGTCGAAGTCCGTGAAATCGGCCATCTTCACCTGTCGGGCTCGCAAGTTCCCCATCTCATAGCCACGAGACGCCGCGGCGGCCAAGGTGCGTGGGTCGGGCGGCTCGCCCGCGTGCCACCCTTGGATGCCAGCCGAGTCCACGATGATCTTCCAGCCCTCTCTGAAGGCACGCTGTCGAAAGACCTCCTCCATGGTAGGAGACCGACAGATGTTGCCGGTGCATACCATTAGGATGCGTGCCACCCCGCCGGCCATGGGAGGCCCGTTCAACGATCTAGGATAGCCTGCAGCCCGGGGAGGTTACGTCCTTCTTTGGTCAGGAACACTCCGTTCTTATCAAATACCAACAGGGTGGGAATACCGGCCACACCGCGCTCGCTGCCCATAGCCTTGCCTGCCGCGGAGGCATGGGGAGTAGCAGCCCAGGGCATCTTGTATTCGGTCATGTACTTGTTCTGAGCCTCGGGAGTGCGGTCGCTGCTGACGAAGACAACTGCGAGCTTCTGCTGGTTGGTGTTGGCGAAGCTGACGAGCGCGGGAGTGAAGGTCCGGCAAGGGGGGCACCATTGGGCGGAGAAATAGACGGCGACCACCTTGCCCTTGAGGCTGTCGGTGGAGACGACCTTGCCTGTGGCGTCGACGAGGCCCTCCTTAAAGACCGAGGACCAGTTGAATTCCTCAGCTAGAGCGTGGGTGGAGGTGAGTAGGGCGGCGACGAGGGCTAGGATACGCATGTCGGTTGGGTGGTGAGTTAATTAAACTAGGTCCTCCGGCAGCCCTTGGCGAGCCTTTCGGAATACCACATAGAAGCCTGTCTTCATCACTGGACCCCACAGAAAAAACGGCATTCCGCGCTGGGGTAGCCCTGAAAAGGGTTCTTCCCTAGCCCGCCCAGGCATTGCCTCTTAGAGGTAGAGAGGCGAATGAGATGCCGAAAAGGGCATGCCAACAAAGAGGGCAAAAGACCCTCAACGCATCGGCAGGCGGCGCAACCAGCCAGCCAGCCGGCCCCGCCAAGGCGAAACAGCAGCTTCGGATTGTCCCAGTGCCCCTCTCATGGCTTCTGCCACATCCCCCATGCCTGCCTTATCGGCCAAGTCTGCTAGGGTGCGGTAGGTATAACGGAAGGAAGCTACCGGCAAATCCATACTCCTAAGGTCCTTCAGGCTTGCCCGCACCGGGAAGGCGGCGGGCTGGGAAATACCGAAGACCCAGAATGTCACTTGAAGCACGGCACACTTGTAGCAATGCCCGCAGTTAAGGTCCTTGTGATCATTGAGGTAGCAGACACGGGCTGACTCGGCGAAGTCCTTTTCTCCCACCAATGCAATGAGCTTTTCGACACGCATCATCTCCGCCCCGTGATGTATGACGGTCTGTCGGTCACCCCCGAGATAGGTATCGGTGAGGACATTAGATCCCCAAGGGATTACCGGGTAATCATGGCCGAAGCTCGAGGGGATGATTGCCTTGCCATACCAAGGCTCGAGGCAGGAGAGAGCCGCGGCGAGGTAGGGACCATGTGTCTCGTGTTGCCAGCTTAGGTGATAGGCTCGGTCGAGGCTCCGCACATTAGTTTTAATACGATGAGTGAGGAGTCCCCTTGCCGAGAGGGTGCGCTGGACGCGCGTATGAGCCCGCGCATAGGCATCCTCGTCGACGAGAGGAATGTCGAACCCATGGACCAGCGCCCCCGCTTTCAGCACAATACCCTCAGCCGGAGCCTTCAGGAGGGTGTAATGGCTATCCGCGCCGCCAGAGAAAGCGGTGAGCGCTCCTGGTGAAGGAGGTTGTTCCTTTGCGAGGGGAGCGCGGATGGGCACATGTGACATCAATAGCGGTCTCCAGGCGGAGAAGGCTGCCTGCCATACTTGCAGGTTGCGGAGCGTCCCCCGGTCCACCGGAGCGTCTGCCTCCAGCGGAAGACCAGCCCTCATTGCGGTGACCAGACCTGCCAATAGGAAGGGACGAGAGGAAATTTCCGGTACGCGCCCATCCAGCGTCTCGACCTCAAACCAGATGTTCCTCGGCGTGAGTCTCCCGACAGATAGTTCTGCCTCAAGCCGGAGGAAATCCCCCACCCGCCTCGGCGGAAGGACGTGTAGTTTGCAGGCTAGATTAGACATCAAACATTCCCGCCGAAAGAGGCGTGGTCGTCCAAGTCTAGGAGGTCGAACCAACTCGCGATATCGTCGCGTGCCGCGCCACCTGGTGTAGAAGACTGCAAGGCACTCATCTTGGCCCGTTTCTCCGCGGTGGTAGGAGCCCTGCGCTCATGCCAGGCCGAGAAAGCCTCGATCTCATGCGGCAAACGCATGTGCCGCGCCCTCCCCTGCATCCAGGCGAGCAATGCGCCGTCTCCCTTGCCCTTAGCGACCTCAACCTTGAGTTCCTCGGCATCAATCCCCACGAAGTCGAGGAGGTAGCGATCCATCGAGCAGCCATATTCGTATTCACCTGTCTTACCCTTTAGGCTGGCCCGACACTTGTCCAACATCCGTGCGAGGATGACATACCCACCGATGCGGACACGGGCGCTGCGGGGGGCGTGTTGGGTGAGGTCGTAGGGGTCGTGAGGCATGGAGCATCTAAACTTGGCCTCTTCTCGATAGAAGCAACCCTTTCGGATCAACGCAGCTCGCGGACCCATCGACGAAGCGTGTCACGCGCTGCCTCCCATGGATGCAGAGTCGACATGCCGCGGATTTCTCGCGCTAGCTGGCTATTCCCGCGAGCGTCCGCCGCCGCCGCCATTTCTCGCAGGTTGTCCTTTAAGTGAGAGATTCGAGTCCGGAAACGGCGGCGGAATTCCTGGTCAAAGCCACCAGGGAAAACCACCGTCGAGTCGAAATCGAGACAATCCAGAGCCAGCTTCAGCAGGAGGCATTTCCTACAGGCCCCACAATTTTGGCCGGATTCCGGCCGCTCATAGCAAACACGCAGCCCCTCGATTGCGTTCGCCTTCTCCAAGAGGACAATTTTGACGAAACGGCTCAAGTCGCCGCCCTCATTGGTCACGCGGGACTGTGCTCCCGAGAGCAAGGGATCTGTAATGGGGTTCGACGCCCAAGGCAGCGAAAGCCTCTGGTCTGTGTC
>JBFZFD010000011.1:0-24491 GCA_041306485.1 Opitutia bacterium
AGGCGGCGGCGAAGCAGCTCGAGGTGAATAGCCATGGCGTTGAGCGGGTTGCCGATCTCGTGGGCGACGCCCGCGGCGAGAGTCATGATGGAGTCGATGCGCTCGCTCTCGACGCGGTCCTCGGTCTGCAGGCGCTCGGCAGAGATATCGGCGAGTACCGCGATGCGCAGTGGGGCGCCAGCGGCGGGACCCTCGACCGAGGCGACGTGCACGCGAAGGATGCGGTTCTCGGGATAGGTTACCTCGACCTCCCGACTGCGGGCGGAGCCGTCGGGAACGGGCTCGAGTGCAGCGGCTAGTTCGGGCGGGAAGCGTGCGGGCTCCGCGGCAGCGGCGGCCTCGTCGCCAATCCCGGTGAGCGCGAGCGCAGCAGGGTTAGCGTAAGCGATACGATTGTCGTCGCCCAGCACGAGGACGCCCTCGCGGAGAGTCTCGAGGACAGTCTCCATGAGGTTACGCTCGCGGTCGATGCGACGCGCGAGGATGGCGAGGTTCTTGGAATCAAGGTCTTCGACTCGGCCAAGCAGGCGGTCGAAACGGTCGCTGCGGCGGCGGGAATTCATCGCGCGGGAAGGGCGGCGGCCAGCACCTCAACGAGGGAGCGGGCCACTTCATACTTGGAGGCTGGGCCGAGGACGCGACGAGTGCCATCTCGGCCAAAGAGGGTGAGGGTATTGGTGTCGGAGCCGAAGGCTGAGCGGTGACCAGCGACGGAGTTGGCGGCGATCCAGTCGAGGTCCTTGGCGACGAGCTTGGCCCGGGCATGTTCCTCGACCTGGTCTGTCTCAGCGGCAAAGCCGACAAGGACTTGGCCTGGCTGGCGACGCGCGACCATGGCGGCGAGGATATCCGGGCAGGGCTCGAGCTCGAGGGCGAGGTCGTCGGTGGAGCGCTTGAGTTTGTGTTCGTGGCGGACCTTGGGACGCCAGTCGCCGACCGCGGCGGCGGCGATAAAGATGTCGGAGGGGCCAAAGAGCCCATCCACCTGGCGCAGCATCTCCTCGGCGGTGACCACCGGGTAGAGCATCACGCCCGAGGGCTCGGGCAGGGAGACAGGGCCAGTGACCAGGTCAACCGTCCAACCCATGTCACGTGCCGCCTCAGCAAGGGCGAAGCCCATCTTGCCCGTGGAGGGGTTGCTGAGGAAACGCACGGGGTCGAGAAACTCCCGGGTCGGCCCCGCCGTGATTAGGCAACGGATGTTCACCCTCAAAACCTAGCGGGGGTGGGCCGCGGAGTGAAGGGATTTCTCCCGGTCCTCAGGCCAGTCGCAGCCAGGTGGCCAAGGCGTGAAAGGCGCGGGCCCGGTGGCTGAGCGCGTCCTTGGCGGAGGCGGGTAGCTCGGCAAAGCTCAGGGTCTGGCCAGAGGGGACAAAGAGGGCGTCGTAACCAAAGCCGCCAACACCTCTCTCGCCCTCCAGCAGGGAGCCCTCGCAATGGCCGGTAAAGGAGGCGTCCTCACCGGCGGGACCGAGCAGCACAAGGTGACAGGTGAAGCGGGCGGTGCGTTGGGCGGAAGGAACGCCGTCGAGGGCGGCGAGGAGCTTGGTGCGGTTGGCGGCATCACTGGCTCCCTTTCCGGCGTAGATGGCCGAGTCGACGCCAGGAGCGCCATCGAGCGCGTCGCAGGACAGACCGCTGTCATCGGCGAGGACCCAGCAGTCGGACGGTGCAGAGCGACGCAGGGCCTCGGCCTTGAGGCGGGCGTTGCCCGCGAAGCTGCCCGCAGTCTCATCCACTGGGGGCATGCCGCCGACCGCGGTGGCCGGGAGCACGAAGAGGTCGAGCCCGGCCTCATGGAAGAGCCGGGAGAATTCCTCAGCCTTGTGGGCGTTACCAGTGGCGAGGATGATGCGCACGTCTCAGAAGAAAAGCGCCTCGCCGAGCGTCTGCTCCGAATCAGCGAAGGGTACGGAGAGGTCGAAGGCCCGGTGCGAAGCGGCGAAGTCCAGGGCCACGGAGGAGCGCACCCCCTCGGTGGCGTGTTCCCAGGAGAAGTGGTTGCCGTTGTCGTAGGTCCAGTCGACCGCCAGGCAGGTACCGCCGCGGCAGCGGTCGGCGAGGGCAAAGCCTGCGGTGAGCTGCTGGCTGGAGACCTTGGCGCAGGCGAGCAAGCCTGTACGCATCCACTCCAGCAGGCCGTGGGCTTCACCACGACGGTCAAGGCCGTGAGAGACGGTGACGGAGCGCAGGCCCTTGACGAGGTCGGCGGGAGCGTGGCCGCTGAGGAACTGTCCAAGCGCCTGGCGAACGGGCAGGCAGCGGGCGAAAGAGAGGTCGCGCACCGCCTCGGGACGTGGCCAAGGAAGTTGGAAGAAGGCGTCGCCGTCGATGGAGCGATCAGCAATCACGCGGTTGAACCGCGGGGCCAGGGCCAACCACGGCCGGAGCGATTCGACCGGTACACGATGGCACCAGAGGTAGCACGGGATATCGGCCTCGATCCAAGTGGAGAGAAGGGACTCGATAGCCGGGTTATGCGGGCCGTGGGCAAGCATCAGAGCCTCAAAGCATCTCTTGCCGCGGCGAGCGGGGTCGAGGAAGCAGGCAACCTGCACCTTAGCTTCGGGCGGCGAGCCATCGTCATTGGCACGTTGGGAAAGGACGATGAGCCGGGAGGGATAGCGACGGGCGAAGGAGACCGCTTGCTCAAAGAGTTGGAGTGCCTCGATGGGCGTCACCTCTGGCCCGAGCATGAGCACGAGGTTGAGCTGGGAGGCACGGACAACATCATTGCCCTCCGCCGCCCAAGCGTGCTCGACCGTCGAGAGGGCCAACCGCACGGTGACGTTGGCTCCGGGCAGGGCGGCGAGGACGGGGGATACCATACTCAGCGTCCGGCGTTGCGCCAGGCGCGCCCCCCGGAGGCAAGGAGGCTGTCCGCGGCGGCCGGACCCCAGGAGCCAGCGGCATAGTTCTCAAGACCCTTGCGGCCCTCGGCAGCCCAGGATTCGAGCAGGGGCGTGTAGATCCTCCAGGAGGCCTCAGTCTCGTCGCCTCGGATGAAGAGGGTACGGTCGCCGACGATGGCATCGAGGATGAGACGCTCGTAGGCCTCGGGGGTATCGGAACCGTAGGTGGCGGCGTAGCGGAAGCTCAGCCGCACCGGCTGGGTGCGGGGCTCGAGGCCTGGGACCTTGGAATTAAGGATAAGGGTAGAACCCTCGTCCGGCTGGATCTGGATGACGAGGCGGTTGGGCGCGATCTCGTAGCGACCATCGCGGGCGAAGAGGCCGTCGACCGGCTGGCGGAACTGGATGGCAATCTCCGAGACTCTCCGCGCCATCCGCTTGCCGGAACGCAGGTAGAAGGGTACGCCAGCCCAGCGGTCGTTCTCGATAGAGAGACGAACCGCGCTGAAGGTCTCGGTGGCAGAGCCTGCGGGAATGTCGGCTTCCTGCAGGTAGCCAGGGACGGCCTCGCCACCAGAGAGGCCCTCAGTGTACTGGCCACGGACGGCGTCCCCGCCCGGACCCAGACGGAGCGCGCGAATAGCATCGAGCAGGCGCACCTTCTGGTCGCGGATGGCCTCAGGCGAGAGCGACTCGGGCGGCTCCATCGCGATGAGGGCGAGCAGCTGCATGGTGTGGTTCTGCACCATGTCGCGGGTAGCCCCAGAGTGGTCGTAGTAACCACCGCGGGCGCCCACGCCCAACTCCTCGGCGACGGTCACCTGCACGTGGTCGACATGGTGGCGGTTCCAGAGCGGCTCGAGGATCGGGTTGGAGAAGCGTAGGACGAGCAAGTCCTGGACCGTCTCCTTTCCTAGGTAGTGGTCGATGCGGTAGACTTGGCCCTCGCGGAAGTTGCTCGCGATAGCGGCATTGAGCTGCACCGCCGAGCCAAGGTCATGGCCGAAGGGCTTCTCGATGATAACCTTGCTCTCGGCGGGAGTGCCAAGGCCGCGGGCAGCGAGGCCGCTGCGCCCGAGGTTGGCCACGATGGGTGCGAAGACGGTAGGTGGGGTCGAGACGTAACTCACCAGTTGAAGAGGGCGCCCGGCTGCCTTCTCCAAGTCGGAGACCTTGGAGGAGAGCGCGGCGTAGGCGCCGGGGTCATCGTAAGCCCCCGCCTGGTAGTGGACAGCCGCCTCGACGCGATTCCAGATGTCAGCGCTGAAGGGACGACGGGAGAAGCGGGCAATGTCCCGGGCAGCGGTAGCGCGGAACTCGCCATCGGGCATGGGCTTGCGCCCGAAGCCAATCAGGGCGAAGTCGGCGGGCAGGAGGTTATCGACCGCCAGGTTGTAGAGGGCGGGTAGGAGTTTGCGGGAGGTGAGGTCGCCCGAGGCCCCGAAGATGACGAGGCAGGTCGGGGGCGCCCCGCGATGCTTGCTGAGGCCGGCCAAGAAAGGGTGACGGTCGGGGTCGGACATGGGTTGGGTCAGCGACGCTTGGGGCCAAAGAGGCCGACGCCGATGTGATGGACAATGCGGGGTTTTACCCCTTGGCAAATAAGAACTTCAACCACATCGAAACGAACATGGGGGGCTCCCCCGATTGCCCGCAGCCATCCGCGGGCCGCACGACGGAGGGCGCGACGCTTGCGGGCATCGACCGCAAACCACCCCTGGCCCGCCTCGGTGGCGGTACGCGTCTTGACCTCGACGAAGACCAAGACCACCCCCTCGAGGACCACGAGGTCGAGCTCATCCCTGCCGCAACGCCAGTTGCGGGCCAGGACCTCGGCACCCCTTGAACGGAAATGGTCGGCGGCCAAGGTCTCTCCAAGGCCACCGAGGGAAGGCGGGGCAGGAAAGATCCAACGGAGAATGGAGGGTAGCCAGCTCATGCCAGAGGCTACCCAAGCGCTGGCGCCATACCAAGTACCCCCGGCTAAGCAGCATGACCTAGGGAACAGCCCCCACGGTGGGTTGTCGCAAGGACATGCCCCGCCTTGTCATCGCTCTCCTTGCCCTAGCCGTAACCGCCCAGGCCGCCCCCCTGCCCGACGACGCGCGTCAGGATGGCTGGTTCATCGGCACCCAAGCTTGGACCTTCCGCATGCACACCGCCTTCGACGCCATCGCGCGGACGAAGGAGACGGGTGGCAAGGTCATCGAAATCTTCCCGGGTCAAACCCTTCGCGCCGGCTCTGACATTAAGGTGCACCACACGATGTCCGACGCTGCTCTCGCCGAGCTCAAGGCCGAGTGCGACCGTCAGGGCATCGTGGCCGTCAGTTACGGCGTGGTTGGGGCCAAGAACCTCGCCGAGGTCCGCTCCATCCTCGGCTTCGCCAAGCGACTCGGCCTGCGCATGGTCTCGACCGAGTCGACCGAGATCGTCGCTGATTGGGAGGCTGGAGCCCGGGAATTCGACATCCAGGTGGCCTTCCATCACCATGGAGGCTCGTTGGACAAGCCCGGGTACAAAGTCTGGCACCCCCTCTACCTCCTCGGCGTGGTTGAGAGCCGTGACCGCAGGCTCGGCATCTGCGCGGACAGCGGCCACTGGTGCGTTTCCAACCTCGACCCCATCAAATCTCTGCGGGTGTTGCGCGGGCGAGTCATCTCGGTCCACATCAAGGACAAACAGGCCAATGGCAACGCCGCCGATGTGCCTCTGGGCAAGGGTGTCGTCAATATCCCTGCCTTCCTCGCCGAGCTGAAGGCAGGTGGCTTCGATGGGCCCTTGTTCATCGAGTACGAGAACGATTGGAAGGAAAACCGCCCCCAAGTGGCCGAGGGCGTGAGGCTCATCCGGGCCAATCCCCGCTGAGACTGAGGGAAGGGGCCCACAGGCCCATGGTTGCCAGCCGGCCAAGCAGGCACACCTTGTCGGCATGACCCGCGGCCCCGCCAGCCCTTCCGGGCCGGAGACAACCCTCTCCGGCGTGGTCGACCGCATTGTCTGGCTGGACGAGGAAAAGGGCTTCACCATCGCCGAGCTGGCTGGCGAGGACGGTTCTCGCACGATGATCCTTGGCAACCTCGCTGGCATCCAGTGCGGCGAGACGGTCGACCTCACTGGCTCCTGGGAGAGGCACTCGCAGCACGGCCCGCAGCTACGCGTGCGTACCTTCACCTCCCGACTGCCCTCCTCCGTCCATGGCATCCGCAAGTACCTCGGCAGTGGTCTGATCCACGGGGTGGGCAAGGTCTATGCAGACAAGATCGTGGCCAAATTTAAGGAGCGCACCTTGGATATCATCTCCAACCATTCCGCCCGACTGCGGGAGGTAGAGGGCATCGGTCCGCAGCGGGCCAAGGCAATCAAGGCAGCTTGGGAGGAACAGCGCGCGCTGCGGGAGGTGATGGTCTTCCTCCAGACCTACGGGGTGACCAACGCACTCTGCCTGCGGATCGTCAAAGCCTACGGCGAGCGTGCGAAGGACGTGCTGACCCGCGAACCCTACCGCGTCTGCCGAGAGGTCGAGGGAGTGGGCTTCCTGACTGCAGACAAGATCGCCCGTAACCTCGGCTTGCCTACCGCCGGCGCCCAGCGCGTCGATGCCGGCATCCTCCACTCGCTCGGCGAACTGGAGTCGGACGGGCATAGCGCTTTCCCCCAGAACCGCCTGGTCGACACCGCCACGGAACTCCTCGGGGTCGACCGTCCAGTGGTAGCGGAGCGCGTCGACATGCTCGTCAGCGACCACACACTCGAGGTCATCGGACAAGGCCCCGATCGTCTTGTCCAACTTCGTGCCCTCGCGACAGCCGAGGAATCAGCTGCGCTCGCTATCCACCGCCTGCTCAAGGCGCAGGGCTGCCTGCCTGCCATTGCGGCAGACCGTGCCGTGGCTTGGGCACAGGACCGAGCAGGTTTCGCTTTCTCGGAGTTGCAGGGCTCGGCGGTCAAGTCAGCCCTCCTGAACAAGGTGACCATCCTCACAGGCGGACCAGGCACGGGCAAGACGACCATCTTGCGAGCGCTGGGAGAAATTCTCGGGGCCAAGCGATGCCGGGTAGTGCTGGCCGCGCCGACCGGCCGGGCCGCGCAAAGAATGTCGGAGGCAGCCCGAGCCCCCGCCAGCACCATTCACCGCCTGCTCGGCTATGACGCCGCGGCACGTCGCTTCGCTCATGGGACGGATAATCCCCTGCCAGCCGACTTCGTGGTGGTCGACGAGTCGTCGATGCTTGATAGCCGGCTCGCTGCCTCCTTGCTCCGCGCCATCCCCGATTCCGCCCACCTGCTCCTCGTCGGGGATGTCAACCAGCTCCCCTCCGTCGGCGCTGGCAGTGTGCTCGACGACCTCATCGCCTCCGGCTTGGTGCCGGTCACGCGCCTCGACACCATCTTCCGCCAAGGTGCGCGCAGTGGTATCGTGGCTACGGCCCATGCTATCCTGCACGGCGAGAAGGACCCTCCCACGGCCTCTCCCGACCCTGCTTCAATGGACTTGGCTGGGACCGACATCCATTTCGTCCGCGCCGACGAGCCCGAGGCCTGTGTGCGCGCGACGGTTCGCCTTTGCGCCGAGGTGCTCCCCCGCGGGCTACAACTTGACCCGCTGCGTGACATCCAAGTGCTGGCCCCGATGCACAAGGGCACGGGTGGTATCCATGCCCTCAACCTCGCCCTTCAGGAGCGGCTTCGTCGCGGGCCCGGCACGCCGGGTCGCATCGGCCTGGGCGACAAAGTCATCCAGACTCGCAACAACTATGACTTGGGAATCTTCAATGGCGACCTTGGGGTTGTCGTCGGCCAAGTCGAGGGCGGCGGGCTCGAGGTGGACTTCGACGGCAACCGCGTCGGGCTTGAGCGCGGCCAGGCCAACGACCTCCAGCTCGCCTATGCCATCAGCATCCATAAGTCGCAGGGATCCGAGTTCCCGGCAGTGGTCATTCCCCTGCTCCGCCAACACAGCATCCTCCTTGCCCGCAACCTCATCTACACCGCGGTAACGCGCGGGCGACGTCAGGTGGTTTTAGTCGGCGACCCTAGCGCCTACGCCATGGCAGTGCGCAACGTGGCCGACACGCGAAGGATAACTTCGCTACCCAGCCGTCTAGCAGCCGGGTGAGCACGCTCAGCGACGTCGCTGAGCCAACATCCATTCCTCGAGCGCGGGATCGCCGTAGGCACGGTCCCAGGAGTTGTGACCAATCCCCGGATAAACGGTGAAACGAACGTTGGCGCCTGCCGACTTGGCGGCTTCGACAATCCGACGGTGGCCCTCGAGCGGCACGACCGTATCCGCGTCGCCATGAAAAGCCCAGACTGGCATGCCTTTGAGGGCACCTACTCCGGAGGGAGAGACGCCGCCGCAGATGGGCACCAAGGCGGCAAAACGCTCGGGCTGGTCCATACCCCAGCGCCAAGTACCCATGCCTCCCCAGCTGAGCCCCGTAAGGATGACCTGTGCGGGATCAGCGCGATACTCCGCCAGCACCTGGTCGAGCATCCGGCCAAGGGGCTTGGGCTCCCAGGCACGCCCCGGAGGGCACTGCGGCGCCACCAGGATGTAGGGAGCACGGCCACGATTCTCAACGCGGCGAGTGAGGCCAACCCGACGCACTTGCTGCACATTGTCACCGCGCTCGCCAATGCCATGCAGGAAGACAACCAAGGGCCAGCGGAGGGAGCCCTCGCGTGCATAGTCGGACGGCAGGTAGACGAGGTAATCAAGCCCCTCGCCGGGACCAGGCTTGCCGGAGCGCCGAACCAAGGGCTCAGCCGCGGGGCAGAGGGCAAGGGAGAGGAGTAGCCAAGGAAGGATGCTTCTCATCAGGAGGGGGAGTTGGATGGGACAGGGACTTGCCTTAGGCCGAGCGCAGTTGCTCCCGGAAGGCAGCCGCGGACTTGGCCGGTGAGACCGAGCCCTTCCAGCCGCACTCGAAGGAGAAGGACCCCTTGTACCCCATCTCGCGCAGGATGGAGAGGTGGGGTCGGAAATCTTCGCCGCCGGTGCCGGGGGCGAGGCGCCCCTTGTTCTCGGCGACATGGACATGGACGAGGCGGCCGGCGGTCTTGCGTAGCTCGGTCGCTGGATCCTTGTCCCTCAGCATATGGTAGAGATCCACCGTGATCTTAACCTCGGGACCAGCGGCAGCAATCATCGCCATGGTCTCGGCCAGCGAGATACCAAGGTTGGTCTCGCCGGAGTTAAGGTTCTCCACCGCAAGGGTCAGGCCGTTGTCCTTCGCCACCGCAGCGACCGCGGCCATGGCCTTGGAGAACTGCTCGCGCGCGCGGTCTGGCTCGAAGTCCTTGGGAATCCGCCGGGCACCACCGGACCCGACCGTGATGAGCGAGACACCCGCGCGGCGGGCGCGTGGAAAGGCGACTTGCACCCAACGCAGCAGCGCGGGCAGGTCGGCTTGAGGGCCCACGATCTTCGGGCCGTTGCCGGGCAAGAAGCCGTTCATCATCGGACAGGGAATCGGTAACGCCTTGAGGCGCTCGAGGCTGAGAAGGAAATCCGCCTCGGGCTTGTCGGGGACGAGCTCGGAGGTCATCGACAGCTCGAGGTAGCCGAAACCGGCGGCGGCGAACTCCGGCGCCATCCCCCGGCTCATGCCTCCCAAAGGCAGGCCAGCCAAGGGCGAGGGCTTGGCCGTCTCCTGACCGAGCACGCGGGGGGCGGCGGCGAGGGCGAGGGCAGCGAGCGCCGACTGACGCAGGAAGTCACGACGAGGTAGGGACATGGGGTTGGCCTTCCGACATCCCACCCCGCCGGGGGTTCCGCCCTCAGGCTGGACCGCCGACGCCGCGCGCAGCCAGGGTCCCACGGGTCACGCCGAGCTGGTTCAGGACCTTGAGCTCGCGCCAGAGGTCGGAGCCACTCAGTTGACCCGTCATCAGGGCGCGGTAGCGATCCAATGTGCGGGCAACGGTGGCGGCATCCTCGTCGACGAACTCGATGCGGAATCGACCGACACCGAGAGCGAGTAACGCGTGGGCATACTCTGCCCCCGTCTGGGCTCGGGAGTTGTAGAGGGTGTTGCGGCAACCGGCGTCAGCCTTGAGCACATGCTCGGCGCCGACGCGGTCGCGGAGGGTGACGCGATGCTTGTCGCATGGCCGTCCGCAGTCGCGGTAATCCTTACCTTTAGAGAGGAAGGTACAGAAGACGCAGTGCTCCATATGGAACATGGGCATGTGCTGGTGGAGGGTGACCTCGAACCACTCCGCGGGAGCACCGCGCACGAGCGCCGCCAACTGTTCGGCGTCGAGGTCGTAGGAGGCAGTGACGCCCTCGAGTCCGTGCTGGCGCACGAGCCACTCGGCGGCGAGAGGGTTGGCCACGTTGAGCGAGAAGTCACCACGGCGGCGATGTCCAGCAAAGGCCCGCAGGTGCTCGTGGTTACGCACGAGGAAGCCGTCGGCACCGCAATCCAGCAGGTGACGCACAATCCATTCCTCGCCCTGCTTAAAGATACGCGGGCCTACCGCCCAAATCTCGACCTTAGGCCCGCCGGCGGCCTCGGCGGCACGCGCTTGGTCGACGGCGTCGCGCAGGCGCTTGGGATCCTCGAGCTCGACATAGATAGCGGGAGGGGCGAAGGCCAGGGCGGGGGCCAGTTGGGTGAGCTCGCGCACCACGGGAATCAGCACGGGGCGGGCGGCGGGCCGGTTGTCGAATTCCTCCGAGACACGGAGCATCGCAGGTGAGGGAGGCAGCAGTTCCCATCGGCGCGGAGCCGCCCAGAGGGCCTCGAGCCGAGAGGCAAGGTCGCGTCGCAAGCGATTGAGCTCAGAGGAGGGGAGCAAGATCTCGCCCTCGAGGCGGGCCTCAATGGCATCGAGCACGAAAGGGGTGTCGCCGAGTCGCCCGAGTTGGTCGCGAAGGATCTCAGTGTCAAGGGGACGTCGGTCTGCTAGGGCGCAGGGGACCTCGGACTCGGCTGAGACGATGCGGCCCTCGGTATCGATGAAGGCCACGCGGAGGGGTCGGCCGACGCCGCCATCCACCTCTGCCCGGATGGGTCTGCGATGGTTGGGCTTGGGACGCTTCCACGTCTGCTCCAGCTGGCGGTCGAGTTCGGGGTCGCTCGTCTTCCAGATTATTTGGCCAGGAGCGACCCGCGACCAATCGACATTCTCTCGGCCGAAGCGCAGGGTCGAGAGGCCGCCCGGAGCAGGATCAACGGAATGGACATAGCCACCCTCCTCGCGCTCGCCGGGACGTCCATCGTCAAAGACCACGCCATCGCCCGCCTTAATCGGGGCTTCGGCACGCAGGCGAAGACGGGGCGGCTCGACTGCGATGACGGTGCCGAGGCGGATACCACGCTTCTTTCCGAATCGCGCGTGGACTAGGCGCTGGTTGTCGATGCCGCGCAGCCAGCCGGTGTGGAGGCCGCGAGAGAAGGTCATCTGCAGGGCATAGTCTTCCTCGCGCCGCACCCTCGCGGCCGCGGCATCGGCATCCGTCCCCCCGACAATCGCCTGCCAGGCGATGTCGACCGCCCGACGATAGGCACGGGTGATAGCGGCGACGTAGCCAGCCGACTTTAACCGTCCCTCAATCTTGAGTGATCGGATACCCGCACGGATCAGGTCGGGGACGGCCTCGATGCCCGCTAGGTCCTGGGGCGAGAGCAGGTAGGCCCGGTCGCCGAGGTCGCGGCGGGCGCCGTCGACCATTAACTCATAAGGCATGCGGCAAGCCTGGGCGCACTCACCGCGGTTAGCGGAGCGCCCCCCAAGAGACTCGCTGGTCAGGCACTGGCCGGAATAAGCGACGCAGAGCGCGCCATGGACGAAGACCTCGAGGTCGAGCGGTTGACCCTGGGTAAGCTGCTCGGACTGGATTGCACCCATCTCGGGCAGCGAGACCTCGCGCGCGAGCACGGCGAGCGAGGCGCCGAGCTCGCGCGCGAACCCGGCCCCGGCCGCGCTAGTGACGGTCATCTGGGTCGAGGCGTGGATGGGGAAGTCCGGGGAGATCCGCCGAATGAGCCGGCAGATGCCTGCGTCCTGTACGATGGCGGCGTCGACACCCGCCGCGATAGCCGCCCGCAGGACCGACGCAGCCTCGGCGAGCTCTCCTGCGAAAATGAGCGTGTTGAAGGTCAGGTAGCCCCGGGCGCCGCGACGATGAAGGTAGTCCATCAGTTCGGGCAGATCCTCGACAGTGAAATTACGCGCCCGGACGCGGGCATTGAACCGACCGACGCCAAAGAAGACGGCATCCGCACCGTTCTCGACCGCGGCACGCACGCAGTCCCAGTCGCCGGCGGGGGCAAGAACCTCGGGCTTGCGCGGGATCACGGCGGGGATGGACACGGGATGAGGGCTAGGGGGGCACGCAAGGAAGGCAAGCGTCGCCCTGCCCTCTTTCCCCTTCCCTCCCCACCCTGCCTTGGCTTTGATGGTGTATGGCCACCGACAAGCTCGACGAGATCTTCCGGATGCAGGAAGACCTAAACCGCCGCATCGGCGTGGACACGCGCGCAATGTCGGAGGAGGAGAAGGTCCGCTGGACCCTCAACTACGTCCGTGCCATGCAGCAGGAGATGGCCGAGTTGGTCGACTCCGTCCCCTGGAAATGGTGGGCGAAGTACCAGAAGTTCGATGAGCAGAACGCCCGGGTAGAGGTCATCGACCTTTTCCACTTCCTCATCTCGACCGCCCAGGTGCTAGGGATGTCCGCGGAGGACCTCCACCAAGCTTACCTCAAGAAGAACGCGGTCAACCACCAGCGCCAGGACTCTGGCTACGCCAAGAAAGACGCTGACGACTCCCGCCACATCTAATTCCCCATGCCCCGCCCTAAGCCCCGCAAAGCCTTCACCCTCATCGAGCTGATGCTCGTGATGGGCGTCATCGCCATCCTCGCCGCGGTGATGATTCCCTTGGTCGGCGGCGCCATCAATAGCCAACGTAAGGCCCGCGCCACTGGCGAGATCAAGGCCCTCGCTGGCGCTTGCGACGCCTTCCGCAAGCTCTACGGCGAGTTTCCCTGCGTGCGCAACGGCACCTATTCGACCCTCGCAACCGACTACCCTGCCTACCGCCAGGACCTCTACGACCAGCTCCTCGGTCGCAAGGTGCTCCAGGCCACCGCCCTCTCCTCCGGAAAGACCAACCTCTCTCTGGTCGCCTTCAACCACGCCAGCCTGCCCAACGCCTCCAAGCGAGTGGTTCGCCCCCTCATCAGTGGTGCCCTCATCCAAGGCTGCAATGACCTAGGCGTGGAGCAGGTCGCCCCTGAGTTGATGACCCAGTTCCTTGACCCCTGGGGTAATGCCTACGACTACCGCTATCGCGTCCTCCCCACTGCTACAGGCGCGACAGACGCCACTCCCTTCACCACTTGGCTCGCGCCGGACTTCTTACTCGTCAGCTGCGGTCCGGACTTCGTACCGAGCACGGTCACATCCAAGCCTCACGTGCCCCTGATGGACGAGTACTGGCACGCCTCGCTGCCCGCCTCACCCTCGCCCAGCACCTTCTCGATGGGAACCCGTGGCACCGTCTCGCCAGCCTATTTTGAAAACGGCACTGGGTTCAACCGCGCGGACAACATCACCAACTGGTCCGGTCGCTGAGGGCTCAGGGTACGGGGTCGTGACCTGATCCACCCCAGGGTTGGCAGCGCCCGATGCGACGCCCCCCTAGGAACAAGCCCCGCCAAAAGCCGTGCCTCTGCAGGGCCTCGGCAACGTAGGCGGAGCAGTTGGGATGGAATCGGCAACCTGATCCCGGGATGACCGCATGGAGAACGGGGGAGAGGAACCGGCGGTACCCGCCGATAAGCCAGAGCAAGGGCAGCACCGCCCACCGACGCTTCAGGATGGGCTCACGCATGACCTAGGGCTATGCGTGCCTTGGCGGCGCCCTCTCGCAAGGCGGTGATAAGGCGCAGCAGTGTTTGTCGGATGAGAGAGCGCCTGACGACCACAACGACATCCCATCCGACAGGAAAGTCGTCATGGCACGCACGGAAGGCCTCCTTGACGAGGCGCTTGGCCCGGTTGCGGTCAACCGCCAGGGGGAGCTGCTTCTTGGCGGCGACAATCCCAAGACGGGCAGACCCAGGCATCAGACCAGGACCCGCGTTCAAGAAGAAGCTTCCGCAATCAAGCCGCACACCCTTGGTGCGCAGGCGTTCGAAATCCCCTTGGATGCGGAGTCGGCGCTCCCGGGGGAGGCGCATCGGACCCTCAGACCTTGGTCAGCTGATGGCGGCCGTTGCGACGACGGTTGCGCAGGACCTTACGGCCCCCGCGGGTCTTCTTACGGGCGCGGAAACCCACCTTGCGGGCGCGGGAGATTTTGGAGGGGCGGTAGGTCGGTTGCATGGCCTTTGAGGGGATAAGAAAAGGCCCGCCGGGGGCGGGTGTCAAGCCGCCTAGCCGCCATACCTGCTTGGCAGCGTCCGATTTCCACCCAGTCTAGGCCCATGTCCACCCCCGACCCGGCCCCCCAGCGGGTATTACCGCTCAAGGCTTTCGATAATCCCGAGTTCATGCACTCGACCTTCGCGCGGAGCATCCGCGTGCAGTGCGAGATGCAAGAGCCCTACATGCGCTTCAAGCGCCACGGGGTCCGCAATACCTTCGTCATGTTCGGCTCGGCCCGGACCCTCCCCAAGGATGTGGCCGAGGCCCGCCTCGAGCAAGCCCGCGCGGCGGGGATCGCTCCCGACGCCCTCCTGAAGGCCGAGCACGCCGTTCGAAGCTCCAAGTATTACGAGGCCTGCCGCCGACTCTCCGCGGAACTGACCCGCTGGTCACTCACCTTGCCCGAGTGGCAACGCTTCTACATCTGCTCAGGCGGTGGTCCTGGCATCATGGAAGCGGCCAACCGAGGCGCGACCGAGGCAGGCGGCAAGTCGGTCGGGCTAGGAATCGCCCTGCCCTTCGAGCAGTCCCATAACATCTACATCCCCCGGGAGCTCGACCTCGAGTTCCACTACTTCTTCATCCGTAAGTTCTGGTTCCTCTACCTCGCCAAGGCGATGGTGGTCTTCCCCGGCGGCTTCGGGACCTTCGACGAACTCTTCGAGATGCTGACCCTCGTGCAGACCAAGAAGACCCGGAAGAAATTCCCCATCCTGCTCTTTGGCTCCGATTTCTGGAAGAGCCTGCTCAACCTCGACGTGATGCACGAGTGGGGGATGATCTCCCCCGAGGACGACCAACTCTACAAGCACGTCGACAGCGTCGAGGAGGCACGCGACTTCCTCATCGCCGAGATGAAGCGCCTCTACCTCTCCCCCGATGGCCGGCAGCGTGAATGAGTTGATTCGCATCGCCCTGACCACCCTGCCCGACCGGGAAAGCGCCGAGCGCATCGGAGCCGACGTGGTCGCCCGGGGCATGGCAGCCTGCGCTCAAGTGGAGGGCCCCCTTAGCTCGCACTACCTTTGGGAGGGCAAGCCTTGCCACGCCGAGGAATGGCGCCTCGTGCTAAAGTTGTGCGCCGGGCAGGAGGAAGCGCTCAGCGACCATGTCCATGCGGTGCACCCGCATCGCACACCCCAATGGATCACCTTCGGGGCCGGGGCCTCGCCGGCCTACGCCGCCTGGGTCCAATCCTCCCCTCTCAACTAACCGATGGAAGACTCACCCCTCACCTCATTCATCTACCTTGGCCTCGGGCTAGCCGTCCTCGTCTTCTGGCTAAAGGAGCTTCGCCAGCCATCGGTCGACGGGGAGCCCTTCTGGCCGGGAGCCCTTCGCACCGGCTGGACCCCCCTCGCTTGGGGAGCGTCCGGAGCCTTGGCCATCACGCTGCTGGAAACGGGGCTGGAGGTCCATCTCGACATCACCAGCGCGCAATCGACCATCCCGGCCCACTTTCTCATGGCCATGCTGGGGGCCGCGGTGGTCGAGGAGATGGCCTTCCGGGGCTTCGGCGCCCCGGGGCACCTCCGGGGGGTGAAGCTCATCGCCCTGGCTGTGGGGGGCTCGGCAATCTTCGCTCTGCTGCACGGCCACGGCGTCTCCGACCTCAAGGGCCTCGTCTCGACAGGCTCATCCTTCGCCATCTCGCTTTGGCTCTATGCCTGCCGCTTCAGCCCACTGAACCCAAGCCGGTCGCTGGCACCCGCGATGGTCGGCCATGCGGTGCGCAACCTGGCGGTCTTTGGGATAAAAGATGCCCAAGGATTTGTCAGTTGGGGTTGATTTGGTTCGAAACCGCCTTCCTGCTGTGGTGTCACAACACCGCACCATCCCATGAGCACCCAAGACTCCTCCCGCCGCGACTTCCTCCGTAACACCGCCCTCGCCGGTCTGGGCATAGGCTTAGCTCAGGGCATCACCGCCGACGCGCAGGCCGCTCCCGACCCCCGAGCCCTCGTCTATACCGGCATCCAGGACATGGCCAAGCCCCGTCCCCGTCCCGCCGGGGCAAAGCCGGTCTGGAGCCTCACGACCAAGCCGCTCGAGAAGGTGCGCGTCGCCCATATCGGCCTCGCCCGGGGCATGACCCATCTCAACGACAGCATCAACCTTCCCTTCGTCGAGGTCGTCGCGGTCTGTGACCTGCTCGAAGACCGCGCCCAGCGCGCCGCCGAACGGGTCAAGGCCAAGTCGGGCAAGGCTCCCGCAGTCTACGCCGGCAGCGAGAACGCCTGGGAAAAGATGGTTGAGCGGACAGACATCGACGTCGTTTACGTCAGTACCCCTTGGGAGTGGCACGTGCCGATGTGCGTCAAGGCCATGCGCGAGGGCAAGCACGCCTTCGTCGAAGTCTCGCCCGCGGTGACGGTCGACGAGTGCTGGCAGCTAGTCGACACCTCGGAGCTCACGCAGAAGCACTGCGTGGTGCTCGAGAACTGCTGCTACGGCGACAGCGAGCTCTTCGTGCTCAACCTCGCCCGCCAGGGCTTCTTCGGCGAGCTCAAGCACGCCGAGTGCGCCTACATCCATGACCTCCGCTCAGAGCAGCTCTTCCGCCTCGGCGCCGAGGGAGCCTGGCGCCGCAACTACCACACCTTCATCGACGGCAACCTCTACCCGACCCATGGCCTCGGGCCCGTTGCGCAGTACCTTGGGATCAACCGCGGCGATGCCTTCAAACACGTCGTCTCGATGTCCTCCCCCGAGGCCAACCTCACCCAGTGGCGCGACAAGCACAACCCCAACGGGGGCCGACACAAGGACGAGAAGTATATCTGCGGCGACATGAACACCTCTTTGATCAAGACGGAGCTCGGGCGCTCCATCATGATCCAGCACGACGTCGTTAGCCCCCGTCCCTACTCTCGCATCAACGCACTCTGCGGCAGCCGGGCCACGTTCTTCGGCTACCCCGACCGGATGGCAGTCGATGGCGACAGCCACCGCTGGACCTACGAAGGTGAGACCATGTCCAAGTTCAAGAAGGAGAATGCCCACCCCCTCTGGAAGAAGGTCGGTGACCTCGCCCGCAAGGTCGGCGGCCACGGAGGCATGGACTTCATCATGAACTACCGTCTGCTGGACTGCGTCCGTCAGGGCATCACTCCTGACATGACCGTCTACGACGCCGCCGACTGGTCGGCCATCCTCGAGATCTCCGCCTGCTCGGTGAAGAACGGCAGCATGCCCGTGCAGTGCCCCGACTTCACCCGCGGTGGCTGGAAGACCCTAACCCCCCTGCCGGTGGTCAGCTGAGTCAGTCTAGATCGCCGACGAGGCCCGGCACTTGCCGGGCCTCCTGCTTTGCATTTGCCCCCTAGGGGTACCATAAGAAGATACATCCATGGATGACAGGCGCCTCGACCGCTGGCGAAAGGGTCTCGTCACACGCTCAGCCGCGGAGACCGAGGCGGCTGGAGAGGAACTCGCCGAGTTGCTGCCAGAAGGGATTACGCTGCTCCTCGAGGGCGACCTTGGCGCGGGCAAGACCACGCTGGTACGCGGACTTGCCCGTGGGCTTGGCGTGGAGGGTGACATCACCAGTCCGACCTTTGCCCTGCTCAATGTACACCAGGGTACGCGCCGCCAGCTCCTCCACGTGGATGCCTACCGACTGACTGCGCCAGGACAAATCGAGGGCCTGCTGCTCGACGAACTCGCACGCCCCCCGTACAACGTGGTGATCGAATGGCCCTCGCGTATCACTGGGCATGAGCCGAAGGGTGCTTGGCGCTTGGACATCACCACCGAAGGAGCCGACGAGAGACTGCTGCGGCTTGGCTAAACATTTTGTGCTGAAAAAAGGACAAGCCCGCCCTTGTCATCGGTGGCTACGTTTATAAGTTGTAACAATAATGCCGCGCATACCGCACCGAGAAGCTTTTCTCGAAAGCAACACCCACCTCAAGGTGCGCTTCACGCTAGCCATGAGCGCGGTGACCCTGCTCGTGGTTTGGATGCAGGTCACGGTGGCCGGGGAATCCCTCGAGCCTGGCGACCTGCTGCTCTCTGTCGTCATGGCCGCGGTCGGCGGCGGTGGAGCCAGCGTGGGCGCCCTCATTCTCGGGAGCCTCGTGCGCTGGCAGTCGCTGCCTCGGCGCCTCTGCCGAGCAGCCAGCGTGGTCCTTGCTTTGGCCGGGTTTCTCGCCGTCGTCTACACGATCTATGCCACTGGCGCGGCGCCCCGCAACCCTCTGGGCGTTGCGGAGGAGCGTCACGGTGCCCTCAACCTGATTGGCCTGCTCGTGATGTCCTTCGGCATCGCGAACCGACCACCCCGGCCCAACCTAGGTTGAGGCCTCGCGGGCTCAGGCTGTCTGAGCCTGTTTGTCGGACCGCTTGCGCTCGTTCTCCTTGAGGTGGCGCTTGCGCATGCGGATGAAGTTGGGCGTGACCTCGACCAGTTCGTCGAACTCGATGTACTCGAGGCAGGCCTCAAGGGACATCCGGCGCGGGGGCTTGATACGCGCAGCGTCGTCGGATCCGGCGGCGCGCACGTTGGTCAGCTTCTTGTTGTGGCTAAGGTTGATGACGAGGTCGTTATCCTTGCAGTGCTCGCCAACCACCATGCCCTCGTAGACCTCGTCGCCGGGGCTCACAAAGAAGTCGCCACGATCATAGAGGCGGTCGAGGGAGTAGGCGAAGACCTGACCGGGCTCGCCGCAGACCAGCACACCAGCCGCGCGGCGGGGCGGCTCGCCCTTGACGGGTTCGTAACCGAGGAGGGTGTGGTACATGACAGCCTCGCCGCGAGTGGTCGTGAGCATCATGGTGCGCAGGCCGAAGAGGGAGCGGGAGGGAACCTTGAACTCCATGTGAATCCAGCCGCTGGTGCCGGCCTTGGTGTCCATCTGGCGGAGCTCGCCCTTACGGCCGAGGACGAGGGACATTACATCACTCTGGCAAGACTCGGGACAGTCGACCGCGAGGGTTTCGACGGGCTCGCAGGTCACGCCATCGATTTCGCGAAGGATGACGCGGGGCTTGCCCACTTGCATCTCATAGCCTTCGCGACGCATCGTCTCGATGAGAACACCAAGGTGCATCAAACCACGGCCAGAGACCTGGAAGGCGTCGGCCCCGGGCTCGCGTTCGACACGGAGGGCAACATTGCGCTCGAGCTCGCGCGTCAGGCGGTCGCCAACCTGGCGGCCGGTGACGAACTTGCCGTCGCGCCCAGCGAAGGGCGAGTCATTGACCCGGAAGGCCATGGTGACGGTGGGTTCATCGACCTCGACCGGGGGAAGGGGGACGGGGTTATCGATGTCGGCGATGGTGGCGCCGATGACCACGTGGTCCAGGCCGATGACCGCAACAATATCGCCCGCGGTCACCTCCTGAGCCTCGGCACGACCGAGGGCCTCGAAGACCTCGATTTTGAGCACACGCTGGCGAGTGATTTCGCCGGTGCGGCTAACCATGCTGACGGGCATGCCCGGGCGGACGCTGCCTGCGGTCACACGACCGACAGCAATACGACCGACGTAGTCGCTGTAGAGGATGGTCGTGACCATGATCTGCAGGGAGTGAGCGAGGGCCTCCTCGCGTGACTTGAATCCAGCGGCCGAGCTGCGCGGAGAGCCAGGGGCGTAAGGAGCGGGGATGTGGTCAACGATGGCCTGGAAGAGCTCGATGAGATCCTTGGGACGCTTCCCCTCCTCGGTCTTGGCGCGGTCAAGGGTACCCCAGCCCTCGCGGCCGGATGCGTAGATGATCGGGAAGTCGAGGGCGTACTCGGGTGCGTCGAGAGCCACCAGAAGGTCGAAGACCTCGTCGACCACGGCGTCGGGGCGAGCCGAGGGTTTGTCGATCTTGTTGATCACCACGATGGGCTTGAGCCCAAGAGCGAGCGCCTTGGAGAGCACGAAGCGAGTCTGGGGCATGGGGCCCTCGAAGGAGTCAACGACCAGCAGGCAACCGTCGGCCATGTTGAGCACGCGCTCGACCTCGCCGCCGAAGTCAGCGTGCCCCGGGGTGTCGATCAGGTTCAGTTTATAGTCCTTGCCGGTACGCGCGTCGGTCCAGCGCACCGCGCAATTCTTAGCGGTGATGGTGATGCCGCGTTCGCGCTCGAGGTCGCCCGAGTCCATGATCAGTCCGTGCTGGCCGCCGGCGAGCTTGTCGAGGTCCTCGGACCGGAACATGCCGGACTGGTAGAGGAGCCGGTCGGTCAGGGTGGTCTTACCGTGGTCGACGTGGGCGATAATGGCTAGGTTGCGGAGTTCCATGAACTTGTCTTCAGTGGTGGGGAGTAGAGGGTCGGGAGGAAAGGGGGAAGGGTAAAATAGGGGAGGAGCAGGCACCAAGGGGGGCTGGAGCAAGGCCCTGGCTATGCCCTAGATGTTCACCTTCGGGCATGAATCGCCCTGATGCCTCGCCCGTGGGTCCTTACCCTCAGGCTAGGCCATCCCGGACCAGCAGCGCCTCTGGGTCGGGATCGCGTCCCATAAAATCACGGTAGATGCGCTCGGGGGGTGCGGCGTTGCCCCGGGCAAGGATGCTGGCCCGAAACTCGCGGCCGACGACAGGGTTGCGCAGGCCCTCGCGCTCAAACCGGCCGAAGGCATCTGCATCTAGCACCTCAGCCCACTTGTAGGAGTAGTAGCCAGCTGCGTAGCCGGTGGCATCGCCAAAGACATGGGTGAACCGGCGGGCCATGGCGGGAATCTCCCGGGTGGTCCGCGGCAGCCAATCGGCTAGGTCGCGGTTCCAGTGTGCGTCAAGGTCGACCGTCTCGCCCGCGGCGGTGCGCAGGTGGAGGTCGAGGTCGAGCTTACTGAAGGCGAGCTGGCGCATGGCTGAAGAGGCCGCGCGGAAGGTCGCCGCCTGGCGGAGTTGATCGAGCATACTCTCGGGGATGGTTTCCCCAGTGACATGATGACGGGCGAAGGTGTCGAGTGACTCGCGATGCCAGCACCAGTTCTCGAGAATCTGGGAAGGCAGTTCGACGAAGTCCCAAGCTACGCGGGTGCCAGCGAGGGACTCGACCTCCACCTCACAGAGCAGGAGATGCAGGAGGTGGCCGAACTCATGGAAAACAGTGGTGACCTCGTCGTGGGTGAGCAGGGCCTGCTGTCCGTTGTTCGGCGGGGTAAAGTTACCGCACATCAGGCCGAGATGGGGCGCGAAGGACCCATCAGGGCGGGGACCTCCGGTGCGAAGGCAGTTCATCCAAGCACCACCCCGCTTGGACTCGCGCGGGAACCAGTCCGCGTAGAAGGAGCCGAGGTGGCGGTCACCATCCCAGAGCTCGTGGAAACTGACCTCGGGATGCCAGACCGGGACGGCGGGGCCTTCAGCGCGCTCGCCCTTGGCCGGGATGTCCGTGCTCAGGCCGGTCTTAGGATCCAAGTGGCGAGTATCGCGGCCGAGCACCCGGAAGCCGAGGACCTCCCCGAAGAGGCGGAACATACCCTCGACCACGCCGTCGGCAGGGAACCAAGGCCTCAGCGCCTCGTTGTCGAAGCCGATACGGTCGCGCCGGAGGGACTCCGACCAGAAGGCGAATTCCCAGGGATGAAGGGCGCGGACGGCCTCGCCGGACTTGGTAGCGCGGAAGGCTTCGAGCTCATCCGACTCCACCTTAAATCGGTCGCGGATGCGGCCATGGAGGTCCTCGACGAAGCCGAGCGCCCGGGCGCCGCTGCCAGCCATGCGGCGGCGCGTGGTGAAGTCAGGGAAGTCGGCCCGACCAAGCAGGAGGGCCTTTTCTTGACGAAGGGCGAGGATCTCCCGCACCAGGGCGGTGTTATCCCAATCACCCTTGCGGCCAACCGAGGTGCTCGCAGACCAAGCCTCCTCGCGGAGGGACTCTTCCTTGGCGTAGGTGAGAATAGGGAGAAGGGAGGGGGCGTGGAGCGTGAAGCGCCAGGCGTCGGCGTGCCCCTTGGAAACGGCGGATTGGCGAGCAGCAGCAAGGGCCGACTCCGGCAGGCCACGGAGGCGCGCGGCATCCGTGACGATGAGCTCCCAGGCATTGGTCGAGTCGAGGACGTTCTCCGAGTAGCGTTGGGTCACCTCCGCTAGGCGGGCGTTGATGGCAGCGAGGCGTAGTTTGCCGTCAGCCCCAAGCTCAGCTCCTTGATCAAGGAAACTGTTGAGCGTCTCCTCGAGGAAACGAGCACGCACGCCTTGCAACCCCTTGGCCTCGGGCGTCTGGGAGTAGGCACGGAGCACAGACCAGACTTCAGCGTCGAGGGTGATGGAGGTGTAGAAGGCGGTGATGTCGGGCAGCAGGGTATTGTAGGCCTTGCGCAGGGCTGGAGAGTTCAGGACGGAGTCGAGATGGGAGACGAGGCCCCAAGCATGGTCGAGTTCGCGGGTGGCATCCTCGAGGCCAAGCAGCACTTGGCTGTAGGTAAGGTCGGTGCCGGTAAGCAGGCGAAAGGCGGCGATGCGCGCCCGGGCGGTGTCGATGGCCCTCCGAATGTCCGGCTCGACCTGCTCGGGGGTAAGCAGTGCCCAGTCTGGCAGAAAAGCGGGGGAGAGGAATGACATGGCTAAAGTTAAGGGGGAAAAACGCTGGCGGGCAAGGGTGAGCAGACCGCCGCATCGCGCTTGCCCCCGGCTAGACCTAGGTGATGCTGGAGGGATGGCTGAAACGAGCGCCCACCCCGTCAAGCAGGTTGACGTCATTCCGACCCAGTCGGGCACGGCGGTGTTTCTCACCTTAAAGCCGAAGACACTCGTCATCCAGGTCGACCCCGCGGTGGGCGAGGCCCTCCAGGCCGCCCTCCTAGGGAAGGTCTCGGAGCGCCCGCTCAGCCACGACCTCATGCTCAACCTCCTCAAGGGGGTTGATGCCAAGGTCGAGCGCGTGGTCATCAGCGACGTGCGAGAGGGCGTGTTCTTCGCCAAGGTCGTCGTCCGGATGGACGGGCCAGTCGCGAGCAAGCTGGCCGAGATCGACGCGCGACCTTCCGACTCCCTCGTCCTGGCAATCAAGGCCAAGGCTCCCATCGTCGTGCTGCCCGCGGTCGTGGAGGCATGCGACGACATGGCGGAGGCGCTGGCCAAACTCCGGCGCAAGGAAGGGTGAGCGTCCCCCTGCCCCAGCCCCTGGCCAGCGGGACCCGGCCGGCCGTACTGGCACCGATGCAGGATGTCACCACTACGGGCTTCTTCCGAGTGGTCGCGCGACGCGGCGCTCCCGACTGGTTCGTCACCGAGTACCTGAGGGTGCATGAGACTTCCACCCCAGAGCGACACATCGTGGAGTCGATTGCCGAGCATGGCACGGGTAGGCCCGTCTTCGCTCAGTTAATCGGCGAGGACATCCCTCATCTTCTCCGCACCGTGCGCTGGCTGGTGGCCAAACTCCCAGTGGCGGGCATCGATCTCAACCTCGGCTGTCCCGCCCCCAAAGTCTACCGCAAGAACGTCGGCGGAGGCCTCCTGCGCGACCCTGCCAAGGTGGATGAGATCCTCAAGGCCATGCGCGCGGAGATTCCCGGGCTCTTCACGGTCAAGATGCGCCTCGGCTTCGACAGCCAGTCAGCGCTTGCGCCGGTGACCGACTCGGTCGCGCGCCACGGCATCGACCTGCTCACCGTACATGGTCGGACGGTCAAGGGCCTCTATTGGTCGGAGGTCGACTACGCCGCCATCGGCGAGGCCGTCCGTCGAGTACCCTGCCCCGTCATTGCCAACGGCGATGTCTGGAGCGCCGAGAAGGCCTCACGCATCGTCCAGGAAACCGGCGCGCTCGGCGCGATGATGGGCCGGCATGCCATCCGCAATCCCTGGATCTTCCGCCAGTGGCGAGAGCACCAGCTCGGGCTACCCGTTCACCGTCCGAGCCTCGGGGATGTTCGGACCTACCTCGACGACCTTGCCGCTGAGTGCTGCGACGCCAACGCACCCGATGACCGACGCGCCTCGCGCCTGAAGAAGTTCCTCAACTTCGTGGGGCTGGGCGTGGATGCCGAGGGACGCTTCCTGCATGAGATGCGCCGCACCGAGGGCATGGCCGCGCTGATGGCCTGCTGCGACCGGCACCTGCTAGGACCGCGGGCCAACGAAGCCTACCCGCTCGAACCCCATCCCGGCCTGGTTGCACGGCCGACCCGCGAGACGCCGCAGGGCTGCGGTCTCGACTAAGGGAAAGTTTTCCCAGCGACTGCTGGAACGCTGGCTTACCTGCCCGCCTTACGACGCAGGGACTTGGACTTGCGGGCCACGGGCCTGACCTTCGTTACCTTGGTCGACTTGACCTTGGTGGCCTTGACCTTGGCCGACTTGGACTTGG
>JBFZFD010000012.1:0-14797 GCA_041306485.1 Opitutia bacterium
TATAGGTGGGGTGGCCTCACGCTGCCGCAGGTCGCCGAGCTCCACCTCGAGACCGTCAAGGCCTTCGCCGCCTGATTATTCTCCTTTGGAGGTAGGGAGGGTGAATGATGAACGAAGTGGAAAATCAGGAAAGGCGAGTGATGAGTAGAAGCGTCCTGATGGAGCAGTAGAGTTTGAGGGCGAGAATGGGGAATAGACCCTGGCTGGGCGAACGTGACGCCTGAGTCTCGCTCTATAGAGTGACCCGATGGCAATCACCATTGAGATTCTCCAGAGATGCAGTGTGGCGGAAGTCCCGCGACTTATTCGCCAGCTAGCGCTTGCCGAGGCTGAGCATGCAGGTGAGCTCGTGCTCGACCTGCGCGGGGTGAGGTTCCTCGAGCCCCTCGGTGTATGCGTCCTGCTTTCATTTGCCCGTCGTTGGCAGGATGCTCGGCGCAAGGTCGGGATTGAAGTAGATTTCACAAGTGAGTTTGGCACCTATGCGGCGAGAATGGATCTGCTGGCCCATCTAGGCGTCGTGTCTCCGCTGAATCGTACCCGACATCCTCCGCGGGACAACTTCGTGACTATCCGTGAGGTGGGTCCGGGGACCGCTGCGCCGCAGCTTGCCCGTGAGGTTGCCACTTGCCTCGTAACCGACATCCCGGGTGAACAGGGTAGGCAGACGCAGCGGCTCATGGAGTACCTGCTGGGAGAAGTCATCCTCAATTGCATCCAGCACTCAAGCGGAAGGGGCTTCTTGCATGGGCAATTCTATCCCGATTCGGGCCAGTTTCACCTGGCCTTGGCAGATGACGGTATAGGAATCCTCGATAGCTATGCTTCCAGATTTTCCCCTCGCTATAAGCTAGGTATGACAGACACGCAGATGCTTGATGAGTCGCTGAGGGTAGGGTCGAGCTCAACCACGCACCGTCGTGGTCCCAATGGGGAGTCATCGCCTAACTTTGGAATAGGCCTGCCTATGTGCCGGGTGATAGCTGAGGATGCAGTCGGACATTTCGCACTGATTTCGGGGGATGCGGCCTTGATCGAGGACTATGGTCAGCGAGGATTGCGTAGGGCCGGCGCCTCAGCGTGCGGTGCCTACTACAAAGGGGTGGCTGTAGGGGTGTCATTCCTTCGCAGTACCTTGGGCCAGGCCACAACCGAAAGCGCTCTGGCTGACGCGAGAATCAAACTCGGTTTGCAATCCCCCGGCGGGTGGGCAGGCTATCCTACGAAAACTTTCATCCCATGAGCGTATCCACGGTCATTCGTCTCAGAGACACCTTCGGTTTTTCCTTCCTGGGTGACGGGAACGCCGCATCCCGCTTTCGAGTCGATGTGCTGGAGCCCGCCCTCGCTCGCGGTGAGGATTTGATTATCGATATGGAGGGAGTTGACAACATGACCGACTCGTTCTCCAACGCCTGTTTCGCTAATCTTTTCCACAAGCACGGTGACTTAGTGGGTAGCCGCATTCGGTTCAAGTCATGCACGCCGCTGGTGCGCAGTTTCATCGTGAATGCCCTTGAGATGTCCCGCCGGTTTCCCGCAAACCGATAGCAGTTACTTCATCCCTTCTGAGTGGGGTGCAGGATGGGGTCAGGTCTCTTGTCCGAAAAACAAGAGACCTGACCCCTTATGCCCTCTCGGGGCATCAGGCGGGGGCATTGCCATGGGTAGGGGCGTCTCACCGAGACGTCCGGGGATTGGGGAGGTCAAGTTGTGGACGCCTAGGGGTAGGCGTCCCTACCAAAGACAAGGTACTTTGAAGCAAGGGGTAGGGTGGGGATGGTTGGGTGATTTCTCCCTTCTTGCCCTTGGGCGAGGGGATGTCCTTAAGTGACCGTCCCATGTGGCGCCTGTTCGTGGAGAAGAAGCCTGCTTTCCGCTCGGAAGCGGACGGCCTGCTGCGCGACCTGCGCGAGCAGCTTGGGCTTACCACTCTAACTGGCCTACGCATCCTCCAGCGGTACGACGTCGAAGGCCTCCCGGAGGCTGCCCTGCTTGCTGCCATCCCGACCGTCTTTGCTGAGCCCCCCGTGGATGATGTCCATCGGGATACCTTCCCTCTAGCTGCGGATGAGCAGGCCTTTGCGGTCGAGCTGCTTCCGGGCCAGTTCGACCAACGCGCCGATTCCGCCTCTCAGTGCCTACAGATCGTCGGCGGAGGGGAGCGCCCCCTCGTCCTGGCCGCCCGTACCTACGTCCTGAAGGGTTCGTTGTCCGCCACCGATGTCAGTCGCATCAAGGGATTCCTCGTCAACCCGGTCGATGCACGCGAGGCCTCCCTGACCAAGCCCGCCACGCTGCGTCGCTCTGCCCCCGTACCCGCCCCGGTCGCCGCGCTGTCCGGCTTCCTCAACTTAGATGCCGCCGCACGGGCCGACCTCCGCCGTCGCATGGGCTTAGCAATGTCAGAGGCCGACCTCGCCTTCTGCCAAGCCCACTTCCGCGATGCCGCCCGCCGCGAGCCGACTGTGACTGAGCTGCGCCTGCTCGACACCTACTGGTCCGACCACTGCCGTCACACTACCTTCCTCGCCACGCTGACCGCGGTCGAGTTCGAGCCTTCGCCCCTCCTCGCACCCTTTAAGGCCGCTTGGGAACGTTACCAGCAGGTCCGCCTCGGCCTTGGTCGTGACGGTAAGCCGGTTTGCCTGATGGACATTGCCACGCTCGCCGCCCGTGAGCTCAAGCGCCAAGGGCTACTCGATGACCAAGAGGAATCCGAGGAGGTCAATGCCGCCTCACTTGTCGTGCCCATCGAGGTAGATGGACGTAAGGAGGAGTGGCTCGTGATGTTTAAGAACGAGACGCACAACCACCCGACCGAGATCGAGCCCTTCGGCGGCGCGGCCACCTGCCTCGGTGGTGCCATCCGCGACCCGCTCTCCGGTCGCTCCTACGTCTACCAAGCCATGCGTGTGACGGGCGCAGCCAATCCCCTACAGCCTCTCTCTGAGACCCTTCCCGGTAAGTTGCCCCAGCGCAGGATTTGTCGCGAAGCCGCCGCTGGCTACTCGTCCTATGGCAACCAGATTGGCCTAGCGACGGGCCTGGTGGCCGAGCACTACCATCCCGGCTTCGTCGCCAAGCGCATGGAGGTCGGGGCGGTTGTCTCCGCAGGGCCACGTCGCGCGGTACGCCGAGAAGTACCATCGCCTGGCGATATCATCGTCCTCGTCGGTGGGCGCACTGGGCGCGATGGCGTGGGCGGAGCCACCGGTTCCTCCAAGGAGCACACCGAGACGGCGTTGCAGAGCTCGGCCGAGGTGCAGAAGGGCGATGCTCCGACCGAGCGCAAGCTGCAGCGGCTCTTCCGCGATGAGTCCGTCAGCCGCCTGATCAAACGTTGCAATGACTTCGGGGCGGGCGGGGTATCTGTCGCTATCGGTGAACTAGCGCCCTCGCTCCATGTCCATCTCGACCGCGTCCCGCTCAAGTACGAGGGGCTCGACGGCACCGAGATCGCGCTTTCTGAGTCACAAGAACGCATGGCGGTCGTCCTCACCCCCGCCGATGTCCCTGCCTTCCTCGCCGCGGCTGCCCGCGAGAACCTCGAGGCCGTGGCCGTGGCTGATGTGACTGACAGCGGTCGCCTCGTCATGGAGTGGCGTGGGCAACGCGTGGTGGATATCTCCCGTGACTTCCTCGACACCAACGGGGTCAGCCAGTCGGCCACCGCTAAGGTGCTCGCGCCTGACCCCATCCGACATCCCTTTGCGTCACCTGCCAAGGCGCCGGGTCCAGCCGAGCTCATCGCCTGCCTGGCTTCCCTAGCCAACGCTGGCCAGCGAGGGCTGGGGGAGCGCTTCGACGCCTCTATCGGCGCCAACACCGTGCTGCATCCCTTCGGTGGATCCACCCAATCAACGTCACAAGAGGCGATGGTGGCCAAGCTACCCGTCCTTGGGGGCGAGACCGACACCTGCACGACCATGGCACACGGGTACAACCCCGAGGTTGCCCAGTGGTCGCCCGGTCATGGCGCGGTCTGCGCTGTCACCGAGGCGCTGACTCGTCTCACTGCTGCGGGCGGAGATCCCTCCCGGGCACGCCTGACCTTGCAGGAGTATTTTGAGAAGCTTGGCGCAGAACCGACGCGCTGGGGCAAGCCGCTGGTCGCGTTGCTCGGCGCCTTCGAGGCGCAGCTGGAACTTGGCGCCGCTGCGATTGGAGGAAAGGACAGCATGTCCGGTTCGTTCAAGGAGTTAGATGTCCCTCCGACCCTCGTCGCGTTCGCCATCTCGCCCGGCCTGGCCAAGCACACTGTCTCGGCCGAGCTCAAGCAGGCCGGCTCGACGATGGTGCTCGTCGACGCTCCGCTGACCCAGGCGCTCTTGCCCGACCTACCCTTGATTCGCCGTCAGCTTACCCGAGTGCACGCACTGATGCGCGCTGGTAAGGTGCGCTCCGCGGTCGCCGTCCGGCAGGGCGGGGTAGGGCACGCCCTCGCGCGCATGAGCTTCGGCAACCGTTTAGGGGTCACGCTCAATCAGGCACCCGGAGCCGACTTCCTTCTCCCTCGCTACGGAGCCCTCGTGCTAGAGGTTGCCCATGTCTCTGACCTCGGCGACCTACCTCACGTGGTGCTGGGTCGATCCACCACCGAAGCCATGCTTGCTTGGCCCGGTGCCCAGGTCTCGCTCGATGAGTTACGCGCCGCGCACGAGGCCACGCTCGAATCCGTTTACCCGACCCGGGCCGCCGAGCCCACGGGTGAACTACCCTCGCTCGCGCATGCCGAGCGCTCTGCCTTCCGTCCGCGCGTCCGGGTGGCCAAGCCCCGGGTCATTATCCCTGTCTTCCCCGGGACCAACTGCGAGTACGACACCGCGCGCGCCTTCCGTCAGGCCGGCGCTGTGCCCGAGATACTTGTCCTACGCAACCTCGACGCCGCGGGGCTCGCTGAGTCCCTCGCTGCTCTCGCCGCCGCTATCCGCCAATCGCAGATCCTGATGATCCCTGGTGGCTTCAGCGCTGGCGATGAGCCCGATGGGTCTGGTAAGTTTATCGCGGCCGTCCTGCGCTCGCCCGCGGTGCGTGAGGCGGTCATGGACCTTCTGCGCACGCGCGATGGCCTCGCGCTGGGCATCTGCAACGGCTTCCAGGCCTTGGTCAAGGTAGGCCTCGTGCCGCATGGTGAGATTAGGGACATCGAGCCCGGCGCGCCCACGCTCTTCCACAACCGCATTGGCCGTCACCTCTCCCGCTACGCTCGCACGCGCGTGGCCTCGGTGCTCTCACCTTGGCTTTCGCGGATGCAGTTGGGCGAGACGCACGCCATTCCCTTCTCCCATGGGGAGGGACGTTTCATCGCAGGCCCCGAGGTACTCGTCGCTCTCGCCGCGCGCGGACAGATCGCTTTCCAATATGCCGGACCCGACGGCGCACCCTCCCACGCCATCGAGGACAATCCCAATGGGTCGGACTGGGCGGTCGAGGGCATCACCAGTCCTTGCGGCCGGGTGCTGGGCAAGATGGGACACAGCGAGCGCAGGGGTGACCGGGTCGCGATCAACATCCCTGGCTCCAAGGACCAGCCACTCTTCCAGGGTGGCGTCGACTATTTCGCCTAAGCAGGGGAACCTTACCCATGCTGGGGCGTCCATTGGCTGGACACCTTCAGGTCAAACCATTTCTATCAACCTATCCATGCTCCACCCCACCTTGCGGCTCTGCATCCTTCTCCTGACGCCAGCGCTACTCCTGGCCCAGCCTCGTCATGAGGTCATGGACTACGGTCCCTTCCTCAGCGCGAGCTTTGAGAACGCCCGCGGTCAGACCACCCTCAACGGCAAGGGTAGCGTCACGAACAAGGGCATCGCTGTCCGCCATGGCAATCGCGAGGCTTGCTCGCTGTTCGACACTGAGACGGTCCGCATGGCCGGTGGTTGGAACGGCGGATGGGTGCGCCTGCGCGGTGTGACCTTCGATGGTGGCCACGGCCCCAATCCCGGTCCTGCGCAGGGAGCGGACATTTATTACGAGACCAATCCCGGCCCCGGTTGGAGCCAGGATGGATCCTTCACCGACACCCGCCAGCCACCCACGGGTGGTGCGACCTACTCCAAGGTCCCCCTCGGCCCCATCCCCGCCTCGGTCGCTAAGTACCGCGGCCTCTACCTCAACGGCGACCAGGTCGTCTTCTGGTACAACGTCGGCCAAGCCCAAGTGCTCGAGCTCGGCGCGGTCGAGGAATCGTCCGGCCGCAAGGTCATGACACGCACCTTCGAGGTGATCGCTGGACAGCTCGATGCTGCGGTCAAGCTTGCCGACCTGCCGACCGGAGGGCGCATGGAACTGCGCGATGGCCAAGCGCTTCTCTACCCGGGCAAGGGAGAGCAGGTCGTCGTGATCCATGTCCAAGGCGCTGAGGCCACTGGCCTAGCCATCCGCGACAACAGCCTCTCGCTGCGACCCGGCAAGGCCACCTCCTTCAAGGTGACCTATGCCAAGGCGCCTGTCGCCGACCTCGCCGCCGCGGCCAAGGCTGCATCCTCTGCCCTTGCTCCTGTCTCGCTTATCCCCCTGACCAAGGGTGGGAAGGCCCGCTGGACCGAGTTGGTCGAGACCGAGGGCGTGCTCGGCGAAGTCGAACAAAAGAAGGCCCTCGAGCGCCTGCAGAAGGCGTCGAATCCCAATCCCGAGCGTATCCGCGAGCTCGAGGCAGCCTCGTACATGGTCGATACCCTCCCGATTCCCGAGAAGAACCCCTACAACTCTTGGATGCGCGTAGGTGGCATCGACTTCCTCCCCGGCAACCGTCTCGCCTTCTCAACTTGGAGTGGGGATGTCTGGGTCAGCTCCCCCCTTGATGCCACCCTCGCTAAGATCAGCTGGAAGCGCTTCGCCACGGGTATCTTCGACGGGCTTGGGCTGAAAGTCATCAACGGCAAGATCTATGTGCTTGGTCGCGATCAGATCACCCGCCTCTCGGACCTCAATGACGATGGCGAGGCCGACTTGTACGAGAATTTCAACAACGACGTACAGATCACCCCCAACTTCCACGAGTTCGCCTTCGACCTCCAGGTCGACCCTCAGGGCAACCTCTACTTCCTCAAGGGCGGCCCCGTTAATCCGGGTGGCCGCGGCTGGGGCCCGCTCAGCCCCCACCACGGCGCCATCTTCCGTCTCCCGCCCGACGGCTCCCGTTTAGATGTCATTGCCACTGGCATCCGCGCTCCCAACGGCATGGGCGTTGGTCCCAATGGCGAGGTCTCCAACGGCGACAACCAGGGCACCTGGGTACCTGTCGATTACCTCAGCATCCTGCCCGAGGCCGGCGCTGCCATCCAGTCGCCCCACTTCGTGATGGTGCCTGATCTGTCGCACCGCTCACCCGCCCCCGACAAGCAGGTGCCCAAGCCCCTCTGCTGGATTCCTTACGACGTCGATAACTCCAATGGTGGTCAGGCTTGGGTCACCTCCGACCAGTGGGGTCCGCTCCAGGGGCGCATGCTCTACACCTCCTATGGCAAGTCCTCCCTCTTCCTTGTCCTGCAGGAGCGCGTCGGTGCTATTCAGCAGGGTGGGATGGTTAAGCTCCCCCTGCGCTTCTCCAGCGGCATCATGCGCCCGCGTTTCAGCCCCTACGATGGCCAGCTGTATGTGGGCGGCCTCAAGGGTTGGCAGTCTAATGCTGCCCGCGACGGTGCCATTCAGCGCGTCCGCTACACCGGGAAGTCCCTGACCTTGCCCATCTCCCTCTCCGTGACCGATGTGGGGATCACGGTAGGCTTTAGTGGTCCGCTCGAGGCCACCTCCGCCTCTGAGCTCCAGAACTACGCGCTCGAGCAGAACAACTACCGCTGGTCGGCCGACTATGGTTCGCCCGAGCTTAAGCTAGGCGTCACCGACGCCAGGGACTCGAAGAACCGCGGTACCACGCCCGTCGCCATCAAGTCCGTCAAGTTGGCTGCCGACCGTAAGTCCGTTTTTCTCGAGGTGCCTGGCCTAGCACCGGTGATGACTTCGCGGATCAAGCTCAACATCAAGGCCGAGGATGGCTCGCGCATACCCGACGAGGTCGTCCATACCATTAATGTCGTGCCGCCCGCCGCTCAGGCCGGAAAGGACTACGTCTCGATACTCTCCCCGTCGGCCGACGCTTCGGACGCCCCGGGCGCGGGCGGATGGCTCACGGGCCTGGTTGTCGCGGCTGCCATTTTCGTCGCATGGCTAGCCCTGCGCCGGCGATTCGGTTGTTGCGGGTGTGGCTCCTGTTCAGAGAAGAAGTAAGGCATGCGGTTGCTCCGGCTTGCGTCGGCCCTCGTCCTCTCCCTCGCCTCCCTCTCGGCGGCCTCGGAGACTGGGCTGGCGCTTGAGCTTATCTCGGGTGGTCGGACCGACGCCCGTCGCGACCGTTTGGCCGCCATCCACGTGCCGGCCGGCCAGCCTCCTTCCGTCTTCCTGCCCGCTGGCCCCTTCAAGGCGCGCTGGGAGGGCGTCCTTGTCTCCGAGCTCCGGATGGAGGTCCGCTTCCATGCCAGCCTAACGGGTCAGGTCGTGGTGACTCTCAATGGCCAGAAGGTCCTCGAGGGAGCTGAGGGCAAAGCGGTCACCTTGGCCAAGGGCGATAACCCTATCCTCATCGAGTATACTTCGCCTGCGTCCGGCGATGCCACCTTCCGCCTGGATTGGTCGTCACGTGCCTTCCCGCGCGAGCCGGTCCCGCCCGATGCCTTCCGACACGACGCGGGCAAGGTCGCTGAAGGCATGCGCCTGCGCGAGGGACGTCTCCTCTTTGCCCAGATGAGTTGCTCGAAGTGCCACCTTGGCGCCGACAAGCTTCCGCCCCTGGGGCAGGGCATGCCCGAACTCAGTCATGGGGCTCCCTTACTCGTCAATTTCGGAGAGCGCATGCGCGAGGGCTACCTAGCCTCGTGGATCCAGGACCCCCACCATTTCCGTCCCGGTTCGACCATGCCTAGGGTCTTCCCCGCACGCCCGGACGGATCTATCGACCCTCGTGCGGCCGACTTGGCGGCTTTCCTTGTCTCCCAAGGCACGCCCGCCGCGGAGCCTGCCTTCACGCCGAATCAGGCGCAGCAGGGTGCGGTGCTCTTCGCCAACCTCGGCTGCCTCGCCTGCCACACCCAACCTGATGTCACTTCGGCCAAAGGGCCTGCCTCGCGCTTGTCCCTCTCGCATGTAGCGGCCAAGTGGCATGGGGCTGCCTTGGTCGAGTACCTCCTCGACCCTGCCAAGAATCATGCTGCCAGCCGCATGCCGAATTTCCGTCTGTCGGCCGATGAGGCCACCCAGCTCGCGGCATTCCTTCTTACCCAGGCCAAGGGAACGGTGGCGGCGGCACCTAAGGGCGACGCGACTCGCGGCGCCGCTCTGTTGGTCAGTTCAGGCTGCTTGAATTGTCACGCCAACGCCCCCGTCGGTAATCACCCGAGCCTAGCCGATACCCTAGCCAAGGGCTGGGATCGTGGCTGCGTGGCCGATAAGGCCGAGGCGAGGGGCAAGGGTATGGATTACGAATTCACGCCGGGTCAGCTCGCGGCCCTCCGCGCTTTCGCCAAGACCGACTTCGCCTCGCTGCGCTCTGATGTCCCTTCCGAGTACGCCCTCCGCCAACTCGCCGAGCTCCGCTGCATCCAATGTCACGACCATGATGGGCGTACCGCACCGCTCGCCGCCCTCAAGGACGAGGCCGCCGCTCTCCGGGTCAAGGTCCGCGCCCCGCCTCTCGCCGTGGGTGATCCCATTCCCGATGGGCGCATCCCTCCGCTCACTTGGCTGGGCGAGAAACTCCGGCCGGAATGGTCCGCCGCCTTCATCGCCGGAAAGATCGCCGACAAGCCTCGCTATTGGATGACCCACCGCATGCCTGCCTATGCCCTGCATGCTGAGGGAATAGCCGCTGGCCTCAGCCACTCGCATGGTTTCCCCCTCGTTGATCCTGCGCCCGGCGCGAAGGATGCGGAAGCGGCGGGGCAGGGTGCCACCCTCATTGGCGCTGCTGGCGGCTTCAATTGCATCCAGTGCCATCCCGTTTCCACCCAGCCTGCAACCGCAGCCTTCGAAGCTCCTGCGACCAACCTCGCCACCGCTGTCGGTCGACTGCGCGAGCCCTTCTATGCCCGCTGGATGCTTGCCCCTGCTCGGGTTGACCCCTTGACCAAGATGCCGAAGTACGCGGATGAGGATGGCCAGACCCAGCTCACCGATGTCCTAGACGGTGACGCCGAGGCCCAGTTCAAGGCCCTTTGGGAGCACCTCAGGACGGTGGAGGGGAAGTAGGGCCGCCGCTTGCCGCTGTGCCAGCGGCAATGATGCTGAGGGTTCAAAGGGATCCAAGGATGCCAAGGAGACTGAGGAGACTGAGGAGGCTGAGGATGCTAAGGAGGCTGAGGGAGGCTGATAGGGAGTCGCCCTACTGCGCCCCTGGCCCCTGTGCCTATAGCCTCCTTTTTCCTTGCAAATACCCCTGCCGCAGGTCACTTAGGGAACTTATTCTTCGTGAGTGAGCGGGGCGGAGCCCCTCTTGCACGGGCCGGCGGTAACCCCGCTCCCACACGGCGAGGTCGGCGTGTAGCTGGCCCGCGGGAAACACCCCAGGACGGCCCCCCAACCAACAAACACACCACACCACCATGTCGACCCCCGACAAATCCGAACTCATCAAGCAGCACCAGAAGGATGCCAAGGACACCGGCTCGCCCGAAGTCCAAGTCGCCCTCCTGACTGCCCGCATCAACCATCTCACGGAGCACCTTCGCGGCCACCGCAAGGACTTCCATAGCCGCCGTGGGCTGATCCAGATGACCAATCGCCGCCGCAAACTGCTCAACTACCTCAAGGCTAACGAGGTCGAGCGTTACAACGCGATTATCATCAAGCTCGGTCTGCGCAAGTGAGCGCCTGAGCGAGGGTCCCCGGGCGGCCCGCCGAGAGGCGAGTCCGCCCATTAATTTTTCACCCAACAACCCACACCCGCCGGCATCCCGCTGGCACCAACCCAAATCCAACCCAACATGAAACAAGAACACAGCGTGACCGTCGAAGAACTCGGCATCACCATCAGCACCGGGAGCATCGGCCGATTGGCTAACGGCTCCGTCACCATCCGCAAGGGAGACACCGTCCTCTTCGTCGCCGCCACCGCGGCTGAAGGACTGCGTAACCCCGACCAGGACTTCTTCCCCCTGACCGTTGACTACCGCGAGAAGTTTGCCGCCGCCGGCCGCTTCCCTGGCAGCTACTTCCGTCGCGAGGGTAAGCCCTCCGACAAAGAAATCATCACCTCGCGTCTCTGCGACCGCCCCCTGCGTCCCCTCTTCCCCGAGGGCTTCCTCAACGAAGTGCAGGTCGTCGGTCTGGTCCTCTCTGCCGATGGCGAGAACGACCCTGACGCCCTGATGGTGACCGCCGCCTCGGCCGCGGTCTTCTCCTCCGACATCCCTTGGAACGGCCCCATCGCCAGCGTGCGCGTGGGTCGCGTCAACGGGCAGTTCATCGCCAACCCCACCCACTCGCAGAGCTTCGAGTCCGATATCAACCTCATCTACGTCGGTAACGAGAACGACATGATGATGATCGAGGGCGAGTCCGACCAGATCTCCGAGGCCGATTTCCTCGCCGCGCTTGAGTTCGGCCAGAAGGCCATCCAGCCCCTGATCAAGGCCCAGCGCCAGCTGGCCGCCCTGGTCGGTAAGGCCAAGCGCACCTTCGCCCTCCAGCTCGCCGACCCCAAGGTCTTGGCCATCTGTGAGCGCGTCTCCGCCGAGGGCGACCAGCTCCGCAAGGCGATCTTCATCGAGTCCAAGGCTGCCCGTGGCAACGCCGTCAAGGCTGTCATGGAGAAGGCCAAGGAAGCCTGTGCCTCCGAAATCGGTGCCACCTTCGACGCACGCCACGTCAAGATGGCCTTCGAGAAGCTCCAGGAGAAGGTCTACCGCACCGCCATCCTCGAGGCTGGCAAGCGCGCGGACGGCCGCGGCCCGGCCGACCTCCGCAAGGTCACCTGCGATGTCGATGTCCTTCCCCGCGTCCATGGCTCCGCGCTCTTCCAGCGTGGTGAGACCCAGGGCCTCGTCTTGGCCACCCTTGGTACCTCCAAGGATGCCCAGGAGGTCGACGCCATCACCGGCGGCGCCAAGACTCGCTCCTTCCTTCTGCACTACAACTTCCCGCCCTTCTCGGTCGGCGAGACCGGCCGGTTCGGCATGACCAGCCGTCGCGAAACCGGCCACGGTAACCTGGCCGAGCGTGCGTTGCTCTCCGTGCTCCCTTCCGAGCAGGACTTCCCCTACTCCATCCGCCTCGTCTCCGAGGTAATGGAGTCCAACGGGTCCACCTCGATGGCTTCAGTCTGCGGCGGCACCCTCGCCCTGATGGACGCTGGCGTGCCCATCAAGGCCCCTGTGGCCGGCATCTCCTGCGGCCTCGTCAGCGAGGAACGCGGCGGAAAGATTGTCAGCCACAAGGTCCTGACCGACATCATCGGCGCCGAAGACCACTTCGGTGACATGGACTTCAAGATCTGCGGCACGCGCGAGGGCATCACTGCCTTCCAGCTCGACCTCAAGATCCACGGTCTGCCCTTCGCCATCGTGCGTGAGGCTGTCGCCCAGAACAAGGTCGCTCGCGACGCCATCCTGTCCGTCATGGAAAAGACCATGGCGACGCCCCGTGCCGAGCTCAAGGAGCACACTCCTCGCACTCACCGCGTGAAGATTCCGTCCGATAAGATCGGCGCCCTCATCGGACCCGGTGGCAAGAACATCAAGCGTATCACCGAGTACACCGGTTGCCAGATCGACATCGATCAGGACGACTCCGGCTGGGTCACTATCTTCGCGACCGACAGCGAGAAGCTCGCCCGCGCCGTCAACGAGGTGAACCTCATCTCCGCTCAAATCGAGATTGAAAAGACCTACAAGGGTATCGTCCGTTCGGTGAAGGAGTTCGGCGTATTCGTCGAGTGCCTCCCCGGCCAGGAAGGCCTCGTCCACGTCTCCGAGCTGGCCGACTTCCGCGTCAATCAAGTCGAAGACGTCTGCAAGCTCGGCGATGAGATCATCGTCAAGTGTGTGGGCATCGACGACAAGGGCCGCGTGCGCCTCTCGCGCCGCGCTGCCATTGCCGAGAAGGAAGGCCGTGAGTACGTGCCCGCCCCCAAGCCCTCGTTCGGCGACCGCCCCCGTGGCGGCGACCGTGGCGACCGTGGTGACCGTCGCCCCCGTGGCGGCGACCGTGGTCCTTCGTCCGAAGGTGGCATTGGCTGAGGACTCTTCCATCCCTCCAAACGACCCCGGGGCAACCCGGGGTCTTTTTTTGCCCGCGGCTTCTGCCTCTGGTGCCTTGCCAGCCCCCTCGCTCCCCCTCTTATTGCGAGGATGCGACTCATCGACGGTAACGCCATCGCCAAGGAAGTCCTTGCCGAGATCAAGTTGGAGGTCTCCAGCTTGGCTCCGACCGTCCCCCATGTCGCTTTCGTCCGGGTCGGCGAGGACCCTGCCTCCGTCTCCTACGTTTCCAAGAAACAGGCTACCGCGGCCGAGGTCGGCATGCGTGCTTCTCTGCGGGTCTTCCCTGCCGACGTGCCTAAAGGCGAGCTTCTGGCGCACCTCGACTCCCTCAATGCCGACCCCTCGGTCCACGGCATCCTAGTCCAGGCCCCGCTTCCCTCGCACCTGTCCGAGACTGAGGTCTTTAACCGCGTCGCCCCCGCTAAGGATGTCGACGGCTTCGGTACCGAGTCCATCGGCCGCCTCGTCCAAGAGGTCCCCGGCGCCTTCGCTGCCTGCACTCCGCGCGGCGTCATCGAGCTGCTTCGCCGCTCAGGCGTCACAACCGCAGGCAAGCACGCCGTGGTGGTCGGCCGCTCGCTCATCGTGGGTAAGCCCGCCGCCTTCCTCCTCCTGGCCAAGGGTTGCGACTGCACCGTGACCATCGCGCACTCGCGCACCACGGACCTACCGGCCATCACGCGCCAGGCTGACATCCTGATCGCCGCCATTGGTAAGCCGCGCTTCATCACCGCCGACATGGTTAAGCCCGGCGCAGCGGTCATCGATGTCGGTATCAACCGCGTGCCCGACGCCACCAAGAAGAGCGGCTATCGCATCGTCGGGGATGTCGATTTCGACGCGGTGTCTCCCCTCTGCTCCGCCATCACGCCCGTCCCCGGAGGCGTCGGCCCCATGACCGTCGCCATGCTCATGCGAAACACTCTCGACGCCTGCAAGCGTGCCCTTGGCCGTGGTTGAGGCTCCCCCGCCGATTCCCTTGCGCCCCGCCGGCTTCGGCTGGAGGACCCTCGCCTTCCTGCTGGACCTTATCCCGCTGAGCCTCCTTGCCCAGCACTTGGCCGTCGCCACGGCCAGTGAGGCGGCGACTAAGGGACGCACCGACGTCGATGCCTGGATCGAGCGCATCATCGCTAGCTACGCTCAGGGCCTCACTGGGGCAGGCATCGAACCCGTGATGGCCACTCTCCGCGAGATTCCCCCCACCGCTGGGGATTGGATAGTCCATGCAGGCTTCGTCGGAGCCGCTACCTTTGCCCTCGTCCTTGGCCTGCAGGAGACCCTCCTTGGGGGTCGCACCCTAGGCAAGGCGGTGGTCAGCCTCCGCGTGATCGACGTACGGACCGGGCAGCCTCCTGGCCCCTTTGGCTGCCTCCTGCGCGGTGCCTGGAAGGGCATGTTCCTCTGCCTCCCCAGCATCCTCGTTAACCTCATCGGCCTCATCGGATTTCACCTGCCGCTCTTCCGTAAGGATGGTCGGGCTCTGCACGACCTCGCGACGCATACGCAGGTCGTCGACGGAAGAGGGGAGAGGTAGG
>JBFZFD010000013.1:0-13254 GCA_041306485.1 Opitutia bacterium
GTGGTGGCGGGGCTGGCCGGGGGCTCGGTCTCAAGGGTGATTGCAGCGGTGGTGGGGACGACGGTGTTGTCGGGACTACGCAGGACAATGGCCGCGATGGGCGCACGGGAGAGAATATCAACCGCTAGGGTCCTCACCTGGTTAGCATGGAGGAGTCCCTTGGCTTGGCGGGATCCGGGCGCCTCGAGACCGGGGTCGATGTAATCGACGAAGTCACGTCGGGCGTTGAAGTTGGCCTTTTGCACGGACCCATCGATGTGTCGGATCTCTAGGCTCATGGCGGGGGTGCGTCCGTCGCCGACACTGCCCCAGCCGGCGACAGCGCCGAGGAGGTGGAGGCGGTGGGCGGCGACGCCGACGGGTAGAGTGACCTCGCGGGGGAATGAACGAGAGAATGCCTGGCCAGGACCGCCCTTGAGCACGATGAGGTTGCGCTGGCGTGGATGGGAGGCGGGGTCGAGGACGCGGAAGGGGACCCCATTGGCGGTAAGGTCGCCGAACTTGCGGAAGCGCAGGGTTTGATCGGTAGCATCGGGACTGATGTAGATGCCCTTGCGGCTGTCGGCGGTGACACCTTCGGATAGATCGAGGAGGAAATGTCGGCCTAGCTGAGTTCCCGCGCCAGAAGGGAGGGCGGCGGCGCGCATGTAAGCGAGGAGGTTGCGCAATGCCTCGGCGCCGAGCGACTCGTAACCTTCGGGCATCAGGGATTGGGCTCGAGGCTCGCGCTTGGTGATGTCGGCCGTTGCCAAGGCGCGATCGAGACCACCGGGGAGACGCAGGGTGACACCCGCTGTATTCTCGCTGGCGATGAGTCCTATAACTTGGGAGCCGTCGCGGAGAGTGAAGTTCCAAGCTCGACGCTCATCATCGACCATCCGGTTGGGGTCGATGATGTGGAGAAGGAGGTCACCGGGAGGGTGTAGCCCGATACCAGTGAGATCAGGTCCAACATCCATACCCTCGTTGCCGAGCCGATGGCAAATGGCGCAGGCCTGTTGGAAGACTACCCTGCCCTTTTCAGGATCGGCTGATCCGGCCATCTCGGGAAGTAGTCGTGCGATGAGGTCCCCCTTGGCGGAGGCGCTCCCTGTGTTGAGTGCTGCGAAGACCTCGGCGGCACGGCGTGCGAGTGCGGCATCGGGATGTCCCGTCAGCCGCGACCGCTGGTAAGGGGTTAGCTGCAGGGCGGAGAGTTTACCGGCAGCGAGGAGATCGAGGAGGTGGGTGACCGAAACGGGTCGTTCGAGTAGACCGTCGAGGGCGCGGGAGCGGGCGGCGGCGGGAAGGCCGCCGAGACGGGAGGCAAGGTAAACGGCATCGTCGGGTCGACCGCTCGCGAGCAAGCCTTCGACGACAGCTGTGGCTTGCCCACCGGCGAGGGCGGCATCGAGGAGACGGTCGGTGGCGGGGTCGACGCCGCGAAGGGCGGCGAGCGTGATAGGGCCGGGCTGGGCGGTGGGAGGGGCGGCGGCTAACCGACGAGCAAGCCCGGCCAGGAGACGGTCGGCCTCGGGGGCCCAGCGCCGGACCAAGGGCGCGGCGGAGGAGGCGCGAGAAAGGTCCGGTTGGTCGACGAGCGCGGCCAGCTCAGCGACAGGAATCGTGGGGGGCGCGGCGCGGGTGGCGAGGGTGGTGAGGACAACCCGGGCGAGGTCGGGTTGGACCGCGGGGGCGGCGAGCGCACGGAGGAGAGCGGCGAGCGCATCCTTGTCATCCAACGACAAGCCATTGGTAAGGCTGCGGGTGAAGGCGACCATCTCGGTTGAGGTGGCCTTGTTGTTGGCAAGGAGGCTAGCGAGGATGGGGCCGGGTTGGCTGTTGGCTGCTGCGGCTGCCGCGGCGGCGGCCCAGGGATTGAGTTTACCTGAGGATTGTAGGGCAAGGAGGTCGGCGGCGACCTCAGCTGGGATGGGAGCGGCGCCGAGGGCTCGGAGAGCGGCGAGTTGGACGCGAGCGTCAGGGTCGGCCAAGCCTGCTTTGGCAAGTGCAGCGGGTAAGGGACGACGAAGGGACTCGGCGACGAGGAAGACATTGCGCCGTACGCCAGGTGAGGTCGAGGTAGCGAGGCGACCCATGTCTGCATCGGTGGCTACACCAAACCGAGCGAGGGACCAAAGAGAGAGGATAGCGAGTTCGTCGCGACCACCGAGCTGGGTACGTAATGTGGCGATCAGAGCGGGGGGCGGGGTGCTCACCTTCTCATGAAGAAGGCGTTGGGCGGTATGACGGACGGCGCGGCTTTCATGTCCAAGGGCAGCGACCAGGGTGGCTGGCGTGGCGCTGGTGAGGTCGGGCACGATGCGTGCCTTGGCGCCGGGAGGAAGGATGGCGTAGATGCGGCCATGGAGGTGCTCGCGGTCGGGACGAACAGCTGCGTGAGAGCGGCTATGGAGGGGGCCGCGGGTGTCATTGTGGGCGACGACGGGCGAATAAAAATCAAGGACGGTCATCTCGCCATTGGGAGCCATCTCTAGGGCCACAGGCAGGAACCAGGTGTCATCAGAGTTGAGCCAGCGACCCTCGTGAGAGCCGGGGTTGCCCCGGTAGGTCGGGCCGTCGGGCTCGAGTAACTCGCGGGAGACGACATCGAGGATGGGCTCGGTGAGGAAGACGTTGCGTTGGTAGTCGGCAGGCCAGAGGGGATCCTCGATGACGAGGGTGGAGCAGGACGAGGAGTAGCGACCGACCTGGTCGATCTGCATGTAGGGGGCGCGGGTAGGGAGGGTGACGCCCGAGACGCGGCGGCCGGGGTTGACGGATTGGAAGGCACGCGCGGGGGAGCCACCGGAGCGAGCAATGACGGCCTCGGGGAGCACGACGTGTTGGATGGGGTTACCGGTGGTGGCCTTGTTGTGGAAGACTTCGAGGTCGGAGGTGACCTCGGTGCCGAAGGCATTTCCACCAGCGGAGGCGATTTGCTCGATGGCGGAACCATCGGGACGGAAGCGGAAGGTGCCAGGAGAGAGACGGGCCATCTCTTTCTTGGTGGTGGGATGGGTGGCGACGGTGCCACTGCCGGTGGAGGCGTAGATCCAGCCATCGGGGGCGTGAGTGAATCCATTAGCGACGAAATGGGTATCGCCGGGCGCGAATCCATGGAAGAGGTCCTCCTCGCGGTCGGCCTTACCGTCGTTGTCAGTGTCACGCAGCCAGGTAATTCTACCTTGAGCGACGACGATGGCACCATCGCGGTGAAGGCAGAAGCCGGTGATGAGTTCGAGACCTTGATGGAAGACCTCGCGGCGGTCAGCGACGCCGTCGCCATTGGTGTCGGTGAGGATGGAGATGCTATCTTGGGCGGGGCGGTCGGTCACGCCGGGCACGAGGGACCCTCCATCCTTCCATGAATCGGTGTTGAGGGGGCGACGTCCATTGGGATACTCGGGTGTCTCGGCGACCCAGAGACGTCCGGCAGCATCCCATTGGACGGCGATGGGTTTGCGGATGAGGGGCTCGGCGGCGACTAGGCGGGCGGTGAAGCCCGGCGGAAGGCGCAGGGCATCGACGGTTCGGGCGGGAGCGCGTGGGCCTCCCTCGGGATAGCGGAGGGCGGCGAGCTCGGAAGGTTGACAGAGGGAGTCGGGCAGGGGCAGGCGAGCAGTCCAGGCGGCGGCGCGCTTCATCAGGGCGCGGACGGAAAGATGGGCGAGGGATTGGGCGTTGGCCTGGAGGAGGACGGCAGAGCGATGGGTGGGCGCTTGGCGAATCCAGAACTGAGGCTGACTGTCAAAGACAGTGAGTTTGTCGGAGATGGCGTTGCCTTTGCTGAGGCGCGGCGTGAAGCCGGCACCGAGGACTTGGATGTCGGAGGTCAGCTCGAGATCGAATCGGGTGCTGTCATCCAAGTCGAAGCTGGCGACATCACGGGTGAGGTCGTGCTCGTTGGTGCGTAGGACGAGGAGGAGTTTTTCTTGGTGCGAGCGGCTCGTGGAGGTCCATCCACCGCCGGCGATTTCTTTACCCCAGGTGGCTTCGCCGCTGGCGAGGCCTTGTCCCAGGATAACAATCCCTCCTCCTTGGAGGGCGAAGGCTCGAATGGCGGCGAGGGTTTCAGGCGGGAGAGTTTCCTGCTTTTCGCGATGCAGCACGAGCACTTGGGCTCCGGCGAGGTCGGCGGCAAGGGGCCGAGGGGACCAATGCAAGTTGGCGGAGGTGCCTTCCCAGGCGGCCTTCATCGGGACGGGGAGGTCGGTCGAGATGACCACACGAGTCGCAGCGGGGCACAGCGCAGACCAGAAGAGCGCCAGCAGGGGAATCAGTCGCATCCGCTTGATACAGCGGAGAGCGGTAGGGGTTTCAACCAACGAGTGCCTGAGCGAGGGCGGCTTCGAGGAGGGCGACGGGTTCGGTGCCGACGGATAAGCGGATAAGATCGGGCGAGAGGCCGGCCTCGCGGATGCGGCTGCGGCCTTCGGGGTTGGTCACCATCTCAAAATGGGAGAGCCAGAGAAAGGGAGCGAGGAGGGTGAAGTTAAGGCCGAAGCTAGGGCCCTTGGGGAGGGCGACGCGGTCGTAGAAGGTGGCGAGGTCACCTGTGAGTTCGAAGGTGATGAGGGATCCGGGGCGGCCGGGGGCACGTGCGGCGCGGGCATAGGCAGCGGCGGTGGGGCCACGGTCGGCGGTAAGCACGCCTTTTACAGAGGGGTGTCGTGAGAGAAAGTCGGCGAGGTGGCGCGCGTTGGCGTTCTGGATGGCGGCGACGGCCTCCATGGAGGGGAGTTGTTCGGCGAGGGCGGCTACGTCGAGGGCGGGAAGAGGGGTGGCCCAGGCGAAGGCAGCGGTGCGGAGGTCAGCGGCGTGAGGAGCGGAGGGATGGACGGCGAGGAGACCGGCGAGGAGGTCGCCGCGGTGGCCGGAATATTTAGTGAGGCTGGTGACAAGAATGTCGGCCCAGGGAAGGAGGTCGATGTTGACGAGCCCGGCGGAGGAGGGATCGAGGATGCGGAGGGCTCCCTCGGCGGTGGCGAGGCGGGAGAGGTGCTCGAGGTCGGGCGAGGCGAGGCGAGGGTTGTTGGGGAACTCGGCAACGACAGCGAGGGCGTTGCCGCGGTTGGCGGAGAACCAAGCCTCGATGGCGGCGAGGTCGGTGACGTCGTCGATGACGGTGAGTGTTTCGCCGGGGGCGAGGCCCTTGCGGAGGAGTTCGGCGGTGTCGATGTAGAGCCAGCCAAGCTGTAGCCAAGCGCAGCGTCCTTGAGGGGATTGGACGGAGCGCGCGGCGTGGAGGGCAGATGCCACCGCATTCATACCTGAGGCGGCCAGAAGGATGTCGGAGGGTCCCGCTGGCTTGAGTAAGGGAAACAGGTGCTGAGCTACTAAGGGGTTGAGCGAGTCATCGGCATTCCCCTGCCCTGCTGTGCCTGAGAGCCAGGCCTGGGCAAGGCGCGAGCCGATGCGCAAGCCAGCGTGCTGGACGATTTTGGCGACGTGCTCCAAGGAGGGAGCATCTACCTCGAGCAGGGCCCATCCCCCAACATCCTTAACGCGATGAGCGTGGGGATGTCCAAGGGTAACAGCCTGCTCGGCAGCTTGGAGGGAGTGGAGTGGTAGGCAGCGCGCAGCATCCCAACCAAGTCGGCTAGCGGCTAGGTCGCGGGCCTGGCCAACGAGTTCGTTGAGGACGAAGCGTGGGTAACCGGCGCGGATGAGAGACCAGACGCGCGGGTCACGTCTCTCATAACTCCTTATATCCTCGAGAGTCGGTAACGAGACGAAGGTGCCGTGAGGAAGGCTGGGCAGAACCTCGCCCAGGGGTAAGTGCGCGCCGACGGCCATCTTGCTCAGAGGTCGGAGGGTGCCGACTCATTCTCAAGCATTTGGTCGAGGGTCTGCCGCCGGCGAATGAGGTGCGGGGTACCGTCGGTCCCAAGTAACACCTCGGGGGCCTCGGGGAAAGAGTTGTAGTTCTTGGCACTCATGGCGGCGCAGTAAGCGCCGGCTCCTCCGATGAAGGCGAGGTCGCCGCGGGTGACAATCGGGAGGTCGCGCGGGGCGAGGGTCTCGGATTCTCCGGGCCCGCAGGTGAGGAGATCGCCAGACTCGCAGCAGTGACCAACGACGACGGTGGCGGTCCTCCCTTGGTCTGAACTCGGCCAAAGAGTGAGCGGATGTTGCGCACCGTAGAGCGAGGGACGGAGAATCTCGGTCATGCCCGAGTCGAGTTTGACAAACGTGCGCGTGTCGGTGCGCACGCTGTCAACGACGCGAGCGAGGACGGCGCCGGCAGCGGCGACGAGGAAGGTGCCGGGCTCGATCTCGAGCCGGAGTCGGCGACCCTTCTCCGCGGCGAAGCGCTCGAAAGCTGCCTTGACGGGAAGGCCAACAACTTGGGGGTCGGTTGACTTCTCTCCATCCATGCGAGCCACCTTGTAGCCGCCCCCGAGATTGAGCACGGTGACCTCAGGGAATTGAGCGACGAGCGCGAGGCTGGACTCGGAGACGGCTTGCCAGACGGCGGGATCGCTGCCCGAACCGATGTGGGTGTGAATCCGTGTGACCTTGAGGCCATGGCGTGAGGCAATCGTAGCGGCCTCGCCGGCCCATTCGTACCAGATACCAAAGGAAGAGTCAGAGCCCCCTACATTTGTCTTACCGTTGCCGCCGGAACCGCGGCCGGGATTGAAGCGGAGCCCGACGGAGCGGCCGGGGGCAACTTGGCCGATGCGCTCGAGCTGACCAAGGGAGCAGGCATTGACCTCGATGCCGAGTGCGAGGAGCTCGGCAATGTCATCGGGTAGTTCTTGGGTGGAGAGCGAGAGAGAGGACGCGGGGAAGCCTGCGCGGAGGGCGCGGCGAATCTCCCATCCAGAAGAGGCATCGATATGGAGTCCCTTGCGGAGGAATAGGCGCAGTACGGCCGCCGTCGGGCAGGCCTTCATGGCGAAGCGGACGGTCAATCCGTAAGCCGCGGGGAAGGCGAGCATGGCATCGGCCTGGGCCTCAAGCCGGGCTTGGTCGTAGACATAGCACGGTGTGCCATGGGCCGCGGCGATGGTCCGGGCCTGTTCGAGGGAGAGGAAGGGCTTCTCGCGTGACACAGCAAAGTGACTTTGCTGCGAGGGACGGATGCTTCCAGCCTTTTCCCTGTCCTACGCTTGCCCCAGAGGCGCCGGTGAGGGCAGGATGCGGCATGTCTCCCCTTGAGACCCTCGTTGCTCCCGCCACGCCCGCTGGCACCTCCGCCCTTGCACTCGTGCGTCTCGATGGCCCCGGGGCCGCTGCGCTTGTGTCGGCAGCACTGGGTCGTCGACAAGCCCCCTTGGCACGTCGCGCGACGGTCGGTGTCTGGCGAAATCTCGCCGGCGATGCGGTCGACCAAGTGGTCGCGACTCTTTGGGAGAAGGGCGCAAGCGCGACAGGCAACGCGGGGGCCGAGATCTGTTGTCATGGCAACCCGCGGATCGTGCGCGAGCTGGTCGAGGATTGCCTAGCCCGCGGCGCACGGATGGCGGAGCCAGGCGAGTTCACGCGACGCGCCTTCCTGAATGGGAGGCTCGACCTGACCCAAGCGGAGGCGGTGGCGGACCTCATCCACGCCGACAGCGAGCGGGCCTTAGAAGCGGCGAGGCGGCAACTCGGCGGCGAGCTGGGTCGTGCCGTGGCAGCTTGGACTGACCGTGCCTTGGCCACGCTGGCGGAGCTCGAGGCCCATATTGATTTCCCCGAGGAAGATCTGCCTCCTGAAAAGCCCTCTGGACCTCGGCAAAGGCTGCTGGCGCTGGCGATTGAACTGCGCACAGCTGCGGCCACGGCTCGCCACTCCAACGCCCTGCGCGAAGGAATTCGCCTCGCAGTGGTGGGCGCCCCCAACGCGGGTAAGTCTTCGCTCACCAATGCCCTCTGTGGCTCGGCGCGTGCCTTGGTCAGCCCAGAGGCGGGCACGACACGGGATTACCTCGAGGCGGAGCTGACAGGACTAGCACTTCGCGTGGTCGCAGTGGACACCGCGGGCTTGCGAATGGACGGCGGTGCGCTCGAGAAGGCGGGGATGGCGCGCTCTCTCGAGCAGGCTGCGCGCGCTGATTTCATCCTCTGCGTGGTCGATCGCTCAGAGGCACCACCCGTGCTGCCGCAAGAATTACTGGCCTTGTTGGTCCCGGGTCGTGCGGCGGTAGTCGAAAACAAATCAGACCTGGCACCTCACCCTGCCCTGCCCTCCTTCCTCCCTACCCTACCCCGCATCACCAGTTGTCTGCTGCCTGGGCAGGATGGTTCGGTGACGCGCGCTGGCCTGGCGGAACTCTTGGAGAAAGCGGACTTAGCACCGACAGGTGACGCTCTGGTAGTGGGGACGCGCCATGCCAACGCCCTGCTGCGGGCGAGCGAGGACCTGGAGGCGGCCGCACTTCACCTAGCGCGGGGTGGCCAAGAATCCGAGTTGGCCGCCACCCGCCTCCGTTCGGGCTTGGATGCCCTAGGGGAGATTGTCGGTCGGGTGGACAATGAGCGGATGCTCGACAAGCTCTTCGCTTCCTTCTGCATCGGAAAGTGATTCTCTGCGGGGGGTCCCGCTATGCCCCCTCCCCCCATCAAGGCCATCCGGCTCGGTCCCGACCGACCTTACGACGTCCTCGTCTGTGGAGCTGGGCATGCTGGCATTGAGGCCGCCTTAGCTGCGGCGCGGCTCGGCGCGGACACCCTGCTGCTAACGGGCAATCTCGACACCATCGGCCAGATGAGCTGCAACCCAGCCATCGGGGGGCAGGCCAAGGGGCAGATGGTCCGGGAGATTGATGCGTTGGGCGGGGCCATGGGCCTGACGGCAGATGTCACCGGTATCCATTACCGCCTGCTCAATGGTTCAAAGGGGCCAGCCGTCCAGGCTCCCCGGATCCAGTGTGACAAGAAAGCCTACCAATACCGGATGAAGCACCTGATCGAGCTTCAGCCCAACCTAACCGTATTCCAGGCACAGGTCACAGGGCTCATCCATGAAGGGGGTCGCGTGAAGGGGGTCCGCACAAACTTAGACCTCGATTTCCACGCTTCCTCCGTGGTGGTCACGACGGGGACTTTTCTCCGCGGTTTGATGCACATTGGGGCGAATAAAACCGAAGGAGGAAGGTTGGGTGATTTTAGTGCTAAGTCGTTGAGCAGCAGTTTTTTAGAAATAGGTATTACTTTAGAAAGGCTGAAGACGGGGACCCCTCCGCGCATCCTGGGTTCGACGATCGATTTCTCACAATGTCACGAGCAAAAGGGCGACGAGTCCCCTACCCTCTTTGCCTTCTATGATACTCGCGAATCCTCCGAGTTGTTCCACGTGGAACAGCCGGGGGAAAGGCTCGCGGGGTGGGTGCCAGGCACGGACCAAGTTTCTTGCTGGATGACCGAAGCTACGGAGAAGACTGGCGAGATCATTCAGGCCAACCTTCATCTCTCGCCCCTTTATGCGGGCGAGATCAAGTCGGTTGGTCCCCGCTACTGCCCCTCCATCGAGGACAAGTTCGTGAAGTTTGAAGACAAAGAGACCCACAAACTTTTCTTAGAGCCGGAGGGTCGGCATACAGATGAATGGTATATCAATGGGCTTTCGACCTCCCTGCCCTTCTCGGTCCAGCTCGAGATGCTGCGGACTATTCCGGGTCTTGAGCATGCGGTGATCGTCCGACCTGCCTATGCAGTGGAGTATGATTTTGCGCCCCCGACACAACTCTTGCCCTCCCTAGAGTCTAAGCAACTCGAGGGTCTGTTTTTTGCCGGTCAGATTAATGGGACTTCGGGATACGAAGAAGCTGGAGGACAAGGACTTGTGGCAGGAGTCAATGCTGCGGCCAAGGTCCAAGGAAAACCTCCTCTCGTGTTGGGCCGTGACCAGGCCTACATTGGGGTCCTGATAGATGATCTAGTGACCAAGGGGACTACCGAGCCTTATAGGATGTTTACCAGCCGGGCTGAACACCGTCTTCTTCTCAATCACGGAAGCGCGGAGATACGCCTCCTGGACTCTATTACTGCGTATGGCTTGGTTGAACCCTCTCGCTTGGAGAGGATACGCCAAAAGGCTGGCGCGGTACATCACTGGACGGAGATGGCCGAAAAAATGACCATCCCGGGCGGAATCATGGGGGAAGTCATTCGTAAAACCGAGGAAGGTGCTCCCAAGCAACTCGCTCCCAGTTTCCTTAAGGAGCCATCGTCGGTACAGGCAGAGGTACTTTACCGGGTAAAATACAAGGGTTACCTAGATCGTGAACGCCGCATGGCAAACAAGCTCCGGGACTTAGATTCCTGGCCAATTCCTCAGGGGTTTAATTTTGTGGGGGTGCGAGGGTTGAGGGCCGAGGCGCGGACCAAGCTTATGCAGGTCCTTCCCAGTAACCTTGGACAGGCTTCAAGGATTAGCGGGGTGAATCCGGCTGACATCTCTCTTTTGATGGTCTGGCTGAGGGCAAAAAAATAAGGGAGGGCAGGGGCTTGTTCCACGTGGAACACCCAGAGTTACATTTAGGGATTGATGGAGTTACATTGGGGTTACGATTGGCATAAGTATATAACAGTTAGTAACTTATGATGTTGTTTATTTATTGTAACAATTGTCATAAACTGTCGTGTTTCTCTCTGCTTGGTTCTCTATGGAGACATGAAAAACGAGGAAGAGCGGCGTGTCTTGGTGGTCGACGACGAGAAAGATGTCACTGAATTGCTCGAGTATAAACTCAAGCAGGCAGGGCTTCTGGTTCGCGCCGTTAATGATCCCCTGCGGGCAATTGGAATGGCGCGGGACCTTCGCCCGGACCTGATTATCCTGGATGTGATGATGCCGGACCTGACAGGTATCCAACTGCTGAAGATGATCCGCGGAGATGCGCTACTGCAGGACACGCCGGTGCTATTCTTAACCGCCAAGGGGGAGACCGAAGATAGGCTCAAGGGTCTGGAGGGAGGAGCGGATGATTACATCGCTAAACCCTTCGACCCTAGAGAGGTAGTGCTGCGCTCGCAGGCATTACTGAGGAGGGTGAAGTCGGCTGCGGCCAAGCCAGACACCAGGATAGCGGCAGGTGCCATCGTGGTAGACCTCGAGCGTCACGAGGTGACAGCTTCTGGAAAGCCGATCGACCTCACCGCGACCGAGTTCAAGTTACTCCGCGCCTTGGTAGAGCGAAAGGGCAGGGTACAGACGCGTGATCGCCTCCTCGCGGATGTCTGGAATTACTCGCCAGATCTCGAGACGCGTACGGTCGACACCCACATGCGACGATTACGGCAGAAGCTCGGGAGGGCGGGGGATGTCATTGAGACCATCCGCGGGGTAGGGTACCGGGCCCAGGACTAAGCGTTTCGCTCTCGCCCGAGAGCAAGGGGGCGGGAAAAATGTAGGGGATGGCCGATTTTATTCCCTGGATACTGGTAACGGCTCTGGCCCTCGTGATGGCATGGACATCCCTCCAGGCAAGAGAGAGCCTGCGGTGGATGCGTCGTTCTCTATCAGGAGGGGGCGGTGGGTTGCGACCACGCGGGTGGTTAATCCGACACCTCGGGATGGAGCCCATCCTTGACCGCGCCCAACTCCAGGCGGAAGAACTCTCCGCCTTGCGCGAAGCAAATGAGCGGCGCATGGGGGAGTTGTTGGGGCAATTGACCCAAGCTGTGTTGGTGGTGGATGGCCAGGATCGACTGCGGCTAGCGAACCCTGCGGCGCGCCGTCTCTTCCGGATGGAGGCAGCAGCTATCGGCCAGCCATTTATCCCACTGGCCCGAAGCGCTGACCTTGTCGACTTCCTCCTCATGGTGAGGACGGGGAGTGGCACCTGGACAGATGTCCAACTCAACCGAGCCCCTGCATCCGATATTTGGATAAGAGTGAGTGGTGCTCCTACTGATCCGGAAGCCTATGGACGCGGGGCAATCATCCTCGTGGCGGAGGATGTCACCCAGCTCCGTCGACTACAGGTGGTGGAGCGCGAGTTTATCGCCAACGCCTCGCACGACCTGCGCACACCGGTGACCATCCTTCGGGGCTACGCAGAGACTCTCCAGCAAGATCATGCCACTCTGTCGGAGGAGGATAGGGCACGCTTTATTGGCAAGGTGGTCGATGCAACGCAGCGCCTAGGCAAGTTGCTCGAGGGCTTGCTGGCGATGGCGACCCTGGACAGCGGGATCCGGCTGGATTGTCGGCAGGGTGGTCTGGCGGATGCGACGGAGGAGACGCTGGACTCTCTGGCAGAGCGTCTCTCCAAGGAGGGTGTAGCCGTCGAAGTATGCATCGATGACCGATTGGGAGAAGCAGACCCGACCCAAGCGCGGAGGCTCGTGCAGAATCTCTGCGAGAATGCGATTGCCCACGCGCGCGGCCTCACCCGCCTCAAGGTGAGAGTGGCAGGGCGGCGCATCGAGGTGGAGGATGATGGTGTGGGGGTGGCCGAGGCGGAGTTAGGGAGGCTGTTTGATCGCTTTTACCGGGCCGATCGGTCGCGGCGCCAAGGGGGATCTGGTTTAGGGCTGAGCATTGTCCGTCAAGTGGCGGTGTTGCACGGAGGGCGCGCCTGGGCGGAGCCAGCCATCCCGCGGGGCCTACGCGTCGTTGCGGTGCTAGGTCCGGATACAGGGACGGCTCACTCCTGAAGGGAGGGAGCCGTCTTTAAATTGGAGCGGGCGAACGGATTCGAACCGTCAACATCCACCTTGGCAAGGTGGTACTCTACCAATTGAGCTACGCCCGCGTTTGCGGAGGGAAAGGAAGCCTCCCGCCTTAGTTGCTGTCAAGCCTTTGCGCGATTCTCTCACGGATGAGCTTGGGCGCTGGCACAAAATTAGCCCTCCTCAACTGGCTAGCTACTTCGTCAGAAAGGAGCCATTGGACGAGCCCACGATGAGCGGCGACACGGTCCTCGCGGATGCAGAGGACGAGGGGTAGCCTGAGGGGGTAGTCGGCGTTGTAGATGTTATTCTCGTCGGGGGGGTAGGAAGTAGAGGAGCGATTAGCTCGACCATCAGAGACCCGCAGAAGACGGCCGACACCATCGGCGAGCGGGCGATCGGAGACGAGGATGGCGTTGGTCCGGTTAGCGAGAGTATCATGGGCAAGGGGGGTATCGATACGCAGTCGGACGTTGCTGCGGAAGGGTCGCCCTCCGAGGGCGATGCCATGGAAGAGAGTGCTACTGGGGTGATCCTGTGCACCCGTGGTGAAGGGAAGGATCGGTTCGGAGAAGTTCGTGCCTGGGATATCTGACCAGAACTTGTGGTCGGCGACTTGTCCTACCCCAAAGATGGAGGCGAGGGTGCCGAGGCTTATCTCCTGCA
>JBFZFD010000014.1:0-3093 GCA_041306485.1 Opitutia bacterium
CCGGTGCCGCCCACGGCGTAGACGAGGATGCCGATATCCTTACGGGGTTCCTCTGGCGCAGCTTGGGCGGCGGCGGTGAGGACGGTCAGTGCGATGATGGGGTATTTCATAGCGGGGTATCATCATGCTGCTTCCTTGCACATGACCTGTCAAACGCACCTTACTGGTTATTCCTCTGCGGAGTGGAATCAGTTTGGGGACGAAGGGTCGAAGCCGTGGATCGAAAGGAATTCCTCCACGGCTTGGCTGAGACGGGGCCGCATCGAAGTAGGGGTGGCCTTCGAGCCCTCGGCGGCGCAAGAAAGGTAACCAAGCTTGTGCTCGAGGTTGGCCGCGATGCCCTTCGCCTCCGTCCAGCGCTGGAGAATGGCGGCGGCCCTCGCCCATTCAGGCCAGTCCTGCCCGTGGGCGTCTGCGAATTCGAACAGGATGCAGAGAGGGAGGCCGTCAAGCAGGCGCCGGACAACTTCCGCGTCTTCGACGCCCACGGCGTCAACTAATTCGTCCCGGTCGGTCATGTCCGGTAGCCGAGTACGGGGGCAAGCCACTTCTCAGCCTCGGCCACGGACCAACCCTTGCGCTTGGCGTAGTCCTCGACCTGGTCCTTCTGCAGGCAATCGACATCAAAATAGATGGATCCCGGGTGGCCGAAATAAAGTCCAGAGACCGATGCGGCGGGGTTCATGGCGAAGGATTCAGTGAGCGAGCAATCCGTCGTCTTCCCTGCATCAAGTAGTTTCCAGATGAGGGCTTTCTCCGTGTGCTCTGGACAAGCCGGGTAGCCTGCGGCGGGCCGACGTCCATCATAAGCCTCATCGATTAACTGCTGCACCGTGAGATTCTCGTCGGGTGCATAAGCCCAGAGAGTCCTCCGCACCTCGCGGTGCAGCCACTCAGCCGTGCCCTCGGCCAGCCGGTCGGCCAGTGCCTGAATAAGGATTTCGCGGTAAGGGTCCTTCTCTTTGAAGGACTTGGCATAGGCGTCTAGTTCGTGGCCGGCACTGACCACAAATGCGCCGAGGTGGTCGCCGGGTTTGTCCGAGACGAGGTCTGCGAGCGAGCGGCAGCGATCCGTCGAGGGGCGCACTGCCTGGTCGCGGAGGAAATGGAAATCACCCAAGGCAACGGTCTGGCCGGCGTCGGCGAAGACTCTGACATCATCGACGACCCGTCGGGCTGGCCAGATGCCCGCGGAAGCACGGAGATGGACGCGGTCGTGGCGGATGAGGTCATCCAGCTCGCGACGGGCATCGTCGATCAACTTGCGTGCCTCGGTGCCGTACTTTGCGGAGGTGAGGATTTTCGGGAAGGTACCTTTGAGCGACCAGGTCACGAAAAAGGGCGTCCAGTCGATGATCTCGGCGACCGCGGCGGTGTCGACGCGCGGGTAGGAAGTGACCCCTAACTGGCGAGGTGCGCCAGGCGGAGAGCCCTTGGGCTCGAGGGGGCGGGTGCGCGCCTCGCTTAGGGGTACGGAAGGCGTGGGGCCGCTCCGCTCGTAGGCCTCGCGGACCTTAAGTTGCTTGGCCGCAAGTTCGGTAGCAAAGGTCTTCTGGCGCTCGGGATTGAGCAGGTCGGAGCAAACTGCAGTGACAAGGGAGGCGTCAGCTACGTGGACCACCGGACCGCCATGTCGCCCAGCAATCTTAATGGCAGTGTGCTCGGCCGAGGTAGTAGCACCGCCAATCAGAAGGGGCCTCTTGATGCCGGCCCGGGTCAGTGCGTCAGCCACGGACATCATTTCGTCGAGCGAGGGTGTGATCAGGCCTGAGAGACCGATAAAGTCGGCCTTGGTGCGCACCGCCTCTTCAACGATGCGATCGGTCGGCACCATCACGCCGAGGTCGATGACCTCGTAATTATTACAGGCCAGCACCACGCCGACGATGTTCTTGCCGATGTCGTGCACGTCGCCCTTAACCGTGGCGATAAGGAAGGTACCACGCTTTCCTCCGCCTGACTTCTCTGCGAGCAGGGCAGGCTCCAAGGTAGCTACCGCCTTCTTCATTACGCGGGCGGACTTTACCACCTGCGGGAGGAACATCTTGCCGGCGCCGAAGAGATCACCGACCACGCGCATCCCGTCCATCAGGGGTCCCTCGATGACCTTGATTGGCCGTGTCAGTTGGGCCAATGCCTCGAGGGTATCAGCCTCAATCTGCGAGTCATCGCCCTTGACCAAGGCATGCTTCAGGCGGTCGGCCAGCGGTAGGCTCCGCCAGGCTTGAGCATCTGAAGGGCCTTCTTCGGCTTTTTCCTTGGAGAAGCGGGGGGCGGCGTTGGTCAGCCGCTCGGTGGCGTCTTCCCGGCGATTGAGCAGGACGTCCTCGACCAGCTCGCGCAGCTCTGGGTTGATCTCCTCATAGACCTCGAGCATGCCAGCGTTGACGATGGCCATGTCGAGCCCCGCCGCGATGGCATGGTAGAGGAAAGCCGAGTGCATCGCTTCACGCACCGGATTGTTGCCGCGATAGGAGAAGGAGATGTTGGAGAGGCCGCCCGAGGTGCGCACGCCGGGGCAGCGACGTTTGATTTCGCGCACTGCTTCGATGAAGTCGACCGCGTAGCCCGCGTGCTCCTTGATGCCGGTGCCGACGGTCAGGATATTGCAGTCAAAAATGATGTCCTCGGGATCTGTACCCGCCTGCTCGGTCAGGACCTTGTAGGCGCGCTCGCAGATGCGTACCTTGTCTTCCCGCGTCGCAGCCTGCCCCTTCTCGTCGAACGCCATCACCACGATGGCCGCGCCGAAGCGCGCGCAGACCCTGGCTCTGCGAACCAACTCCTCTTCGCCCTCCTTGAGGGACAGGGAGTTGACGATCGGCTTGCCTTGCACGCAGCGCAGCCCCGCTTCGAGGATCTCCCACTTGGAGGAGTCGATCATGATGGGCACGCGGGCAATGTCCGGCTCAACCGCGACGAGGTTGAGGAAGCGCGTCATTGCGGCCACCCCGTCGAGGAGCCCGTCGTCGAAGTTCACGTCAATCACCGCCGCCCCATTCTCGACCTGCTGCTTTGCCACATTGAGCGCCTCGCCGTAGGCTCCGGCTAAGATCAGCTTCTTAAATTTGGGCGAACCCGTCACATTGGTGC
>JBFZFD010000015.1:0-3430 GCA_041306485.1 Opitutia bacterium
AATAATTAAAAATTAAGAGGGGAGGCAGAGGACGCCTAGGGGCAGGCGTCCCTACCCGAGACGGGGGCACAGGAGGTCACGATGTGATCGTGCCCCTACCCAAGGCAGCCCGAGGTCACGACGTGGTCGTGCCCCTACCCGAGGCAGCCCGAGGTCACGACGTGGTCGTGCCCCTACCCGAGGCAGCTACTGCTAAGGCTTGGAGAAGAGGGGGAAGTGGGTTAGGTAAAACGACATGAAGCGCTCTGCTCTACCCCTTGTGATTCTGATGACGGCTGCCGGACTGTCGGCTCAAGCGGCGACGCCGACGGTGAAGTCCTGGGTAGTGATGGCTGACTTTCAGGCGATGCGAGAGGCGGAGATTTCGAATGCGGGGGCGCTGGAGGGAACTTTTGAGCGGCGACGGTCGGGAGTGGAGCTGATTCACGAGGGTCCGAACCATGCCCTCGACCTCGAGTTTTACCGCTACGAGAACCGGATGACGGGGACACTGGCCTCGGATCCGGTGCGAGCTTATGGTGACACCGAGGACGTTATCCTGTCGGGCTTCTGGCAAACTGCTCGGGGCAAGGACAGCCATATCCAATTCATCGGTGCGTTGGAGTTGGCGGGCGAGACGGAGGTGGACAGCGAAGATAGCCTGAGGTGGGGGCTCGGAGGAGCCTACCGTTGGAAGCCTTCCGCTGAATGGAATGTGGCGCTGGGCATGATGGTGCAGAGCCGGTTTGAAATGAGCGCCTTGCCGATTCCTTATGCGCGTATCTACTGGGACCCGAGCCCCTCCGTGCGGGTGGAGTTGCGCGGGACGGGCCTGCAGAATGGCATCTATGCGCGCTGGTTCGCGACAGCGGACAAGGCGACAAGCGTCGACCTGGCCTGTGCTTACGAGACGCTCACCTTTCGTCTCACCGAGGGTCTAGACGGGCCGCGCGCGGTGGCAATCGGCGAGGTGCCGATTCGCATCGGTGTGACGCAGTTCTTGGAGCCGAGCGGGACGTGGTTCGTGCGGGCGGCGTATGCTTACAACGTGTTTCACCGCGAGTCCTTCCGTCGCAATGGGGAATCGCTGGGAGCTTTTGAGACGGCGGGAACCGCGGTCTTTAGCCTCCGGGCGGGCGCGCGCTTCTGAGCGGCCTCAACGCCCGATCCTCATCCAGCTGAGCAGGCGACGGAAGAAGCCGCGCGGTACGTAATCGGCAGAGCGACCTACCCTGAGGCGGTCGGCCTGCTCATCGGCGACATCGTCGCCATGATGCGGGAGGCGGAGCAGGAAGAAGATGATGGCAATCAACCCAACTACCAAGGCGATGCCGAGGAAGAGAAGACCAGGGTCGACGAACATGAATCTAGCAAAATAATAATCATAGCAGGATGTCAATAAATTTTATGCACAGTGGTCCCGATAACCTCAGTAAAACTCGACGCTATAGGAGAGCTGGTTACCCGGGAGGCCCTCGACCCCTTCGATGATGACGCCAAATCGGTCGCCCTTCCCGACCTTGGTCTGGGGGCGGAAGATGAGGCACTGGGGAATGCTGGCGCCCTCGGTGGAGAGGCGGACGTCGGTCAGGGGGATTTCCTTAAGACCTTTGAGGTCCTTGGGAAAGTTGCGGACAGCTGCCAGGTTGCGGAGCTCGAAGACCCTGACCGCATTCTTGGTGAGCCGGTAGCGTTCGGGGTTGAGGGAGACGCTCCAGGCGGTGCCGGGAACGAGGTAGTTGAGGGGATGGAAGCCGGCTGAGGGAAAGCAGAGAATGGCATTATCGGGCGTGGAGCCCGACTGATCCATCACCCACATGGCGCTGAAGCCGTCGATGACGCCGAAGCCTGTTTTACGCATGGACGGGCTGAGGCACCAGCGGCGATGTCCCACCGTACGAATATTGGAAGGATCGGAATCGTCCATGTAAGCATCGACGGAGTTGACGAGACCGGCCCCCGAACTGGTCCAATGGAGGTTGGACTTGGAGGTGCCCTCATAGCCTCGCTTGTAGGCGGCGTCGGACATGCCCGGTGGCTTGGGCGGGGTGTGGTCGATGGTGCCGTGACGTTTGCAGAGCTCAGCACCGTACTTGGCGGTCAGGTTGAGCTCGTCGTCGAGCGTGACATCATAGGGGAGCCCTGCGAGGTAGCGGTAACCATTAAGCCGGGCGAGCTCGACGCGCGCCTTGGCAATTTCGGAGGAGGTGGGTGGAGGGACTTCCTGCTTTTCAGCCTTGGGGGCCCGGGTGGTGGGCATGGAGGCGCGGGCCTTGGCCTCGATCATCTTGAGGGTCTTCTCGATTTCGGCCTTGGGGCGCTTGGCAGTTACCTCGGGATGCGGCGAGGCCGACGCAAGGACGGAGCAGGCGAGCAGGAGGAAGAGGGAACGCATCTTGTCATCGGACAGGGAAAGGGAGAGGAGGCAACGTGGGAAAGTGCGAGTTCTGTCCTTGCGAGCGGAAGGGGGCGAGGATTGGCTGAATAACCCCCATGAACCGCGTCACCGCCGCCCTTGCCATCCTCTGCGCCTCACTCGCCGCTGTGGCCCTCGCTCTCGGCCTCCAATGGTGGCGGGCGGTCCATCAGCAGGCCGCGACGTCGGCGCTGCTGATGGCAGCTCTTCAACCCGAGCCGTTCCGGCTCGCCACGGCCGCCTACCCGAGGGCGGCCGACGGTCGCTTGAACGACGGGCTTTACCAGCGCCACCTGCTCCAGACCGCGGCCGCCGAGGCCTCGGCGAAGGAGGGCGGCAAGGGCTTGGTGCTGGTGGGCGACTCGATCACGCACGCGTGGGAGCAGCCTGCCAACCTGGCGCTGCTCGAGGGTCTGCCCAAGGTGGTCAATCTCGGTACGGGCGGGGACCGCACGGAAAACGTGCTTTGGCGCCTGCAGAATGGCAACCTGCCAGAGGGGCTGAACCCTCGGGCGTTCGTCGTGATGATCGGGACGAATAACACCGGGCATCGGATGGATAAGCCTGAGGATATTGCGGCGGGCATCGTGGCGATTCTCGACGAGATTCAGGGCGAGTTCCCCCGCACGCCGGTGATTCTCTATCGGATCTTCCCCCGCGGCACTCAGCCAGACGACAAGATGCGCCTGAACAATGCGGCCGCGAGCGACTTGGTGGTCAAGGCGATTGCCGGACGTACCAATGTGCAGGTCCGCGACCTGGCGCCGAAGCTGCTGCAGGCGGACGGCGTCCTTTCCAAGGAAATCATGCCTGACCTCCTGCACCTGAGTAAGAAGGGGTATGAGATTTGGGCGGCGGATCTGCGCGAGGCGTTGAAGTGAGAGGGATACGCAGGCGGAGCCTGCGGGAGTCGCGATCGTAGATCGCTGGGGTCGCAAGCGAAGCCTGCTGGTGTCGCAACCTGGCGGTTGCTGGGGTCGCAGCTGCGCTGCTGGTTGTATCTCCCGGGACCCTGATAATTGTTAGCGGTTATTC
>JBFZFD010000016.1:0-10073 GCA_041306485.1 Opitutia bacterium
GAGGTGCGAGGAGCGTGGATCGAGATGAAGACACCTTCATGGCCTCGTGGCTTTTCAGAGACAACTAGCGTCAGCGAGTTCTCGCACCGGACACCGGTCACCGGTCACCGATTTGCATCGCCTCCCTTTCCCTTGGACCCCTGGTCCCCTGACCACTCAGCCCCCCCCGAGCCCGCGGGAGCGGCGCAGCCAGCGTTCGACGGGACCGAAGAGGATGAGGTCGGCGAGGAGACCAACGAGGATGACGACCGCCATCACGCCGACGACCTGCTCCATGCGCAGGAGCTCCCGGCCGGCGTGTAGCATCGAGCCGAGGCCGAAGCCGCTGAGGATGACGACGAAAATTTCGGCGGCCATGAGCGAGCGCCAGGCGAAGGCCCAGCCCTGCTTCATGCCACCGACCACGCCAGGGAGGGCGGCAGGAAGAAGCACCTTGCTCCAGAGGTGCCAGCCACGAGAGCCCATGGTCTGGGCGGCTCGGATGTAGAGGGGTTGGACGGAAAGTACTGATTCTTGGACGGCGATCACCACCGACCAGACCGTGCCCATGACGGTGACGAAGATGACGGCGCCTTCGTCTTGTCCAAACCAGAGGATGGCCATGGGAACCCAGCAGACAGAGGGAAGAGTCTGGAGACCGAGGGTAAGCCAGCCAATCGCATCACGCACGGTGCGGGAACGAGCGCAGAGCCCTCCGACAACTAGGCCGAGGAGGGCACCGATGAGAAAGCCGAGGCCGAGGCGACGGAGGGTGACAAGGGTGGCCTCAACGAGGGATCCGTCGAGGAGTGCCTCCCAGAACCAGGCCAGGATGGCGGTGGGAGTGGGGACGAAGGGCGAGTCCGGATGGTAGACGCGGACAGCCCACTCCCATCCACCGAGGAGGAGAAGGGCAAAGACGGAGGGAGCTAACAGTCGACGGGAGATCATGGAACCTCGCCTCCTCCAAGGTGAGCGGAGAGGGCGGTAGTGACCTCGGCCGCGAGGGCGGCGAGATCGGGGTGGTTGATGCGGCGAGGGCGAGGCAGGCGGATATCGAAGACCTGGCGGATGCGTCCGGGGTTGGGCGAGAGCAGGACGACGCGATCGCCGAGGCAGACGGCCTCGCGGATGTTGTGCGTGACGAGGAGGATGGTCTTCCGGCGCTGGGTGAAGATGCGTTGGATGTCGCCGTAGAGCTGGTCGCGCGTGAGGGCATCAAGGGCCGAGAAGGGCTCGTCCATCAATAGCACACGGGGATTGGGGGCGAGGGCGCGCGCGAGGGCGACGCGCTGGCGCATGCCGCCGGAGAGCTCATGCGGGCGTGCCTTCTCCTTGTTGGCGAGTCCGACAATCTCTAGGTAATGACGGGCGAGCTCGAGGCGCTCGGAGTCACGGAGGTTGGGCTTGAGGCGCAGGCCGAAGAGGACGTTCTCCAGCACGTCGAGCCAAGGAAAGAGGGCATCCTGCTGGAACATGACCATGCGGTCCCGGCCTGGCGTGCGCACCGGCTCACCATCGAGGAGGATAGTGCCAGCATCGGCTTGGTCGAGGCCGGCGACGAGGTTGAGCAAGGTGGACTTGCCGCAGCCAGAGGGACCGACGAGGCAGATGAACTCGCCATGCCGGACATCGAGGTCGATGTCCTGCACCGCTGTCACCTTACCCGAGGCACCATCGAAGGACTTCGTCACTCCCCGGATGGAGAGTTGAACAGAGGGAGTCTCAGCGGCTGGCAGGGTCATCGACAAGGTCCTCGAGGAGGGGTTCAACCGAAAGGATAGACTGGAGGATGCCAGCGGCCTGGGCATCTCGCAAGGAGTGGTTGAGATGGTCGGCGAGGTCGCGGCGACGCGCGGCGGCATCAGCCGAGGGCGCGGCAAGGCGGATGCGCCCGAGGGCCTCGCGGAGGAATGCCTCCGAGGGCGGGTCGGAACGGAGCTCGGCGGCGAGGCCGGCACGAAGCAGGCGCAGCTTGAGGGCGGGATCGGCCTCGAGACGGATGCGGAGCTCAAGGAAGGCGGCAGCGACCTTGAGGAGGGCCTCCTTCCTCGCGGAGCTCTCGAGGGACTTGGAGGAGGCCGCGAAGACGGTGATGAGGGCATCGTCACGGCGATGGACGATGGTGCCGCCGAACTCAGAAGTGAGGCGAGTCACCCAAGGCTCGACGGTCCAGACGGCGTCGATCTGGCCTCGGGCGAAGAGTTGGAGGAGCTCAGGGTTGGCCATGGGGACGACTTGGGCGTCGCCGCCGCGGAGAGTCACCTTAAGGCCTCCGGAGGCGAGCCAGGCGCGGGCGTCGACATCCTGGGTATTGCCAAGCTGGGGCGTGCCGAGTCGGCGGCCCTTGAAATCGGCTGGACCCTGGGGAGCGAAACCAGGCCGGGCGACGACGGCGTTGCCGCCGTAGGCGATGGGCAGGAGGAGACGAAGTCCCTTACCTTTGGTGCGGACGTGGCCGGAGAGAAGGGGCGAGGGGCCGATGAAGGTGGCGTCGATGGACCCAGCGAAGAGGGCCTCGACGGCGGAGGGGCCAGCGTTGTAGGCGAGCCACTCGACCTTTGAGCCCGCGGGCAGCCGGCCCCCGGTCCAATCCTGTCCCTCGCGCTCGAGCTGGCGCGCGGCCAGAGCAGTGACGTGGGTGAGGTTAGGGAAATAGCCCAGACGCAAGGCAACCGGTTCCGCGGCGAAGGCCGGGACGAACGCCAGGAGCAGAGCGAGGGAACGCAACATCAGGGAAAACGATAGAGGCGATTCCAGGCATGGGAATCAAGATAAATATGTTATCATTGGTAATGATATAATGTTAATGATTTTTACCCTTCTTTCCTCTAGTTTTGTAGGGATACTTGGCGGATGCAAAAGGCCCTGACCTTGCTCGTGCTCCTTGGCATCATGCCCCCGCCCCTCGTCGCCCAGACCAGCGCGGAGTTCGAGGAAAAACTCAGCGATGGATCTCGTTACTGGCATCGGCCCACAGGGACTCCGGCGGAATCCGGGATTGAGCAGGGTGAGTGGAGGCTAGTGGAGCTCCTCGTCGATGGCAGTCTGGCACTGGTAAAGGTCGAGCAAGGGGTTGCGAGACCGGGCGATTGGTCCGAGCGCCAGCCGGCGCGCGTGGCTGAACTCCGGGGTAAGCTTGAGGCATGGCGCAGGCGGAGTGAGGCCAAGTTGCCAAAGACACCTGACGATGGCAGGATCAGGCTGGAAGCGCGCGACGCCAAAATCCAGGGGACCAAGCTTCAATATGAGAAGGCACCGCAGAAGGACACCTTGGGCTTCTGGGTGAATGTCACAGATACCGCCAGCTGGAGTTTCCAAGTTAAGGAAGCTGGAACGTACCGCATCACTGTGTTGGTTGGCTGTGGTAAGGAAAGCGGTGGTTCGACGGTCGCGGTCGAGTCCAGCTCGGGGCAGGTACAATTCACGGTCGAGGAGACTGGGCATTTCCAGCGCTTCGTCCCCCAGGAAATCGGCCAGCTTCGGCTGGCCGCTGGCACCAACACACTGGTGGTCCGACCCCTAGCCAAGAAGGGCGTCGCGGTGATGGATCTACGTCGCGTGACGCTGGAGCGGCTGCGCTGAGCGCGGCTCAGCGGTGGCGGAAGACTAGTACGGAGAGTCCGGGGAGGTGGGCCTCGATGGATTGGGCTTGCCCGTGGGCGCCAAAGGCATCCGCCTGCAAGCCGCCGAGGTTGCCCGCGCCCCCGCCAGAGTAGTGCGATGAGTCGGTGTTGAGAACCTCATCCCAGCGACCCGAACGTGTGACGCCCAGGCGGTAGGTGCGGGGGACGGGGGTGAGGTTGGCGACGACCAGCCAACGTTCTTCACCGGCCTCGCGCCGGAAGGCGAGAACGGAGGCCTCGGCATCATCGGCGGCGACCCACGCAAAGGAGGAGGAATCGAAGTCGGCCGCGGCTAGGCTGGGATGGGCGAGGAGCAGGCGATTGAGGTCAGCCACGAGGCGCTGGAGGCCGGCATGTTCGGCGATACCGAGCAGGTGCCAGTCGAGGGATCGCTGGTGGCTCCACTCGGCGGACTGGCCGAACTCGCAGCCCATGAAGAGGGTCTTCTTGCCCGGCCAGGCCCACTGGAGGGCAAGGAGGGCGCGGAGGTTGGCGGCACGACCGCGGAGGTCGGGCGCACCCATTTTATTAATCAGCGAGCCCTTGCCATGTACGACCTCGTCATGGGAGAGGGCTTGGGTGAACCGCTCAGTCCAGTGATAGAGCATGCCGAAGGTGAGCTTGGCATGGTGCCAGCGACGGTGGAGCGGGTCTTCGCGGAAGTAGGCGAGCGTGTCGTGCATCCACCCCATGTTCCACTTGAGGTCAAAGCCGAGTCCTCCATCGCGAATCGAGCGGGTGACTCCGGGGAATGAGGTGGATTCCTCGGCGATGGTCAGGGCGCCGGGCGCCACATGGTGGACGAGGGCGTTGAGCTGGCGGAGGAAGGCGATGGCCTCAAGGTTCTCTCGACCGCCGTCACGGTTGGGAATCCAGTCGCCCTCGCGCCGCGAGTAGTCGAGGTAGAGCATCGAGGCGACGGCATCGACGCGGAATCCATCGATGTGGAAGCGGTCGAGCCAGGAGAGGGCGGCGCCGACGAGAAAGTTACGCACCTCATGACGTCCGTAGTTGAAGACGAGGGTGCCCCAATCGGGATGCTCGCCTTGGCGGGGGTCGGCATGCTCGTAGAGGGCGGTACCATCGAAGCGTGCGAGGGCGAACGCATCCTTGGGGAAGTGCGCGGGGACGAGGTCGACCAAGACGCCGATGCCAGCTTGGTGGAGGGTATCCACCATTGCCATGAAGTCGGCTGCCTCGCCGAATCGGCGGGTGGGGGCGTAGTAGCCGGTCACCTGATAACCCCAGGAGCCATCGAAGGGATGCTCGGCGGGTGGGAGGAGTTCGACATGGGTGAAGCCCATCTCGCGGCAGTAGTCGGCGAGCTGCGTGCCAAGCTCGCGGTAGCCGAGTGGACGGTCGCCCTCGGTGGCAACGCGCCGCCAGGAGCCGAGATGGACCTCGTAGATGCTGATGGGGTCGCGCAGGGGGTCGCGAGCAGCGCGGCGCTGCATCCAGGCTTGGTCGCCCCATCGGTGCAGGGTGAGGTCGGCGACGATGGCGGCGTGATGGGGGGAGGGCTCGAAGGCTACGGCGCAGGGGTCGGTCTTGAGGAAGGGAGTGGGGTCGGAAGGGCCGACGAGCTCATACTTGTAGCGCGTGCCCGGACCGAGACCGGGGATGAAGATTTCCCAGATGCCGCTGGCTCCGAGCAAGCGCAAGGGATGGGCACGACCGTCCCACCGATTGAAGTCTCCGACCACGGAGACACGGCGTGCGTGGGGGGCCCAGACGGAGAAGGCGACACCATCGACGCCATCGAGCCGACGGGGATGGCCACCGAGCTTCTCGTGGATGCGGTGGTCGTCGCCGATGGCGAGGAAGTGGAGGTCCTGAGGGCTGAGGGAGGGGAGGAATCGGTAGGGATCCTCGAGTTGGCGGACTTGGCCTCCCCTTGTCTCGACGAGAAGATGGCGGAAGGCGGCAACCCCAGGGAGGACTACCTCGAATAGGCCGTCGGGATGGACGCGATCCATGGGGTAGGCCTTTCCGGAGGAGGGGTCGAGGAGCTCGCAGGCCTCGGCGCCAGGGAGCAACGCACGGGCGACGCAGCCTGGACCAACGGGATGTAGCCCGAGAAGGTCATGGGGGGAGCCGTGGCGACCGCCGGCGAGGGCATCGATCTCATCGGGCCGCAGTCGCATGCCCTAGCGTCGGCCGAGGGTAGGGGCTGGGCAAGAGGAATGCCGGAAAAACCTTGTCCGCAGGGCCTTCCGGACAAGTGTCGGTTCGATGTCTGGACACCGTCTGTGGTTCCTCGCCGCCGCCTTGGCGACCTGCTGGACGGCCCAGGCCCAGACGCAAGGGCCAGCCGTCAGTGAGGCGCTGCCTGCACGCCCTACCCTGCCCACCGGTCTGGAAGGAGAGAGCTTTGTCACCGAGAACGGGGGCCGAGTGATCATCGCACGCAAGGCGCGGTTCGTGAGCGGCGAAGCGGAACTCAGCGCGGACAGCATCCGCATGGACCTCGAGGCGGGCACGCTCGTCGCGGAGGGTAATGTGACCTACGCCGCACCGCGTCTGCGGGTCTTCGGCGAGCGGGCTACGGTGGATACGAAGGCTGGCACCCTTGTGGCCGAACGCGTGCGCGTCGGGCGCCTGCCGACTTACTTCTACGCCGAGCGCTTCATCCTGAGCAAGGGCGACTACCAGATGGAGGACGTGCGCATGTGGCGCAACGAGCCGAGCAGCGCGGGCATCGGCCTACGCTCCGCGACCGTCACCTACACCAAGAAGGATGACCGCATCGTATTGAAGGACACCCAGCCGCGAATCGGCGCGGTGCCCTTCCTCCACCTACCCCATTACTCGCAGCGCGGCCTGCGCGAATTCCCCGCCGACCTCTATCTGCGCTTCCGCGACAGCTCTCCCCAGGGCGCGTACATCCGGACTATGACCACGGTGCGGCGCAGCGCCACGACTTGGAACGGCCTGTTGCTCGACCTTCACAGCGAGGCGGGCGTGCTCGTTGGCCCCTCCCTGCGCTACGATAATTGGACTTTGCCCGATGCTGGCATGCGCTGGCGCACGAACCTCATCGGCGGCTACATCCACGATGGCTCCGACTTGTTGGATCAGCCGGATGTGTTCGGACGCATCCCAGATGCCGAGCGCTTCTTCGTCCTAGCTCAGGCCAATGGCCGATCGACCGAGGGCTTCGAACTTGCGGCACAGCTCCAAGCGCTGAGCGACCCGGACGTGGTGCGTGACTACCGGAGCAAGTTTGCCCGCGAGTCGCAACTACCCCAGACCTTCATTGAGCTCAGCCAGTCGGCGGGCCCCGCCTACGCCTCGCTCCTCGCCTCGCTGCGCACGGATGACTTCCAAGACACGGTGCAGCGCCTGCCAGAGGCGCGCATTGACCTGCCGGAGACGCCCATCCTCGGCTCGAGCGTGCTGGCCCGGGGCTGGCTCTCAGCCGCGCGGCTGAGCGAGCGTCCGAGCGAGCAACTTAACGGAGCCGAGTTCCTCAACGCCGTGGGCATGCCTGGCAAGGCGGAGACGACCCGGGTGGACGGCTATCTCGGCCTCGGCAAGTCCATCCGCCACTCCGACTGGCTATCCTTCCGTCCCGTTCTCGGCCTGCGCTCGACCTGGTGGGACGAGGGCGTGGCGGGCGAGCCCATCACGCGCATGCTTGGCCAAGCTGGCTTCGACCTCGAAGTGACCGCTGCGGCGACCTGGGACTTCTCCAGCCCGCATTGGCAGATCAACGGGCTGCGCCACACCCTGCGTCCCTTCCTTGGCTGGCGAGCCTTGCCTGAAATCGATGCGGGAGGGGCCGTACCCCTGCTCGACCGCAGCTCCCTCCGCGGCATCAACCTGCCCGTGCTAGATCTAGCGGACCGACGCGACGGCGACACCATCGGTGAGCGGCAGGTGGCCCAAGTCGGCGTGCGCAACACCCTTGAGACCCGCGACCCGGCCAAGGGCACGCGCGAGTTGGTGCGGGCCGACCTCTTTCTCGATTGGAGGGACCGTCGCGATGGCGGCGATGCCGAGCAGGCACTGCACGGCCACTTAGCCTGGACGGCAGCGGAATGGCTCTCTGTGCACACCCTCCTGAGGCAGCCGACCGACGGGGGCGACGGTGCCCTGGCTGGCTGGGCTGAGATCCGTTCCGGCGACCTCTGGCAGGCGACCCTCGGCTACACCGAGTTGGGCGAACCGGAAGCTGTACGGCAGACCTTCCTCAGTTGGACGCTGCGGCTTAACTCGGCCTTCCGGCTGAGGCTCGGCCACGTCCACGACCTCGCAGGTGGGCAGACGCTCGAGAGCACCGCCGTGCTCGTGCAGCGCATCGGAGACTCCTGGGAGCTCGAGTACGGGCTCAACGAGCGGACGAGCCGCTATGACGACGGTTCATTGGGCTTCACCGTCCGCGTCCGCCTCTTCAAGTTCTGAGACAAACCCAAACCGTATCAAGAGGGTAGCTCATCAGCGTAGCCAAGCTCGCGAAAATCCCTGTCGTAAAGTTGGCGGACGCGCATGGCTGTGGCATGGTCGTAGAATTGGGCAACCTTGGAGGTGGCGGAGGTGACCTTCCACCCTGCGTCCTTCTCGGCGCGATGGGGCTGGGCAAAGACCCCGGGTACGGGGGCGGGCAGACCAAGGCTGAGAAAAACCCGCGATAGATCCTCGGCAAGATTCTCGGTCCGGGCAACCATGTCATAGCGGGCGACAGGGAGGAAGAGTAGCTCGACCTGGGGTGTCCAATGAGAGTCCGCACGAAGCCCGTCCCGCTCTAGGTAACCGACGAAGTTGGCAAAGCCCCGTGAATCAAGCCGGTCAAAGCCCGGGATTCCCGCGAAGCCGGGACTTCCACGGGCGGCAGCGGCGCCCTTCTGGAGAAAGGCAGAGAGAACTCGGGAGTAGGGGTTTCGAACGACGGTGAACCAGAAATGGCTGGCAAGGTCGCTGGGGAACCATCGGCGGGAAAGCGACGTACCCTTGCGCCGACTCTCGCACTTATGGGAATGGTAATCGAGCGCCTCCACGCCGGCAGCATGCGAGTGTCGGGCCGCGAGCGCATCGCCGAGGTACATCAGTGTGGACGAATTGGCGGCCTTCTTGATTCGATTGTAAGCGCAACGAACCTCAGGGAAGACCATGACATGGCGGTCATTGGCCATGACGGCCTCAGTGAAGCGTGCCTTACGGCGAAAAAGCGCACCTCGGACGGCGAGACGAAGTGAGGAAGCGGTGGTCACGACCCATGATTTTCGCGACGACTTGGGCCTTCTCAACTGAAAAGCGCACAGAGATTGCCATGGACGGCAGTATCTCCACTCTCGACCGAGTGAGCGAACCCTTCTCCGAGCCCACCCTGCCAATCGACGGCCTGCTGCCGCCCACCGAGCACCCCATCCGGCTAGATGTTTTCGAGGGACCGCTCGACCTACTGCTCTTCCTCATCCGAAAGAACGAGATCGATATCTACGACATCCCGATCGAGACGGTTACCCGGCAGTACCTCGCCGTGCTGCGCAACCAGGAAAAAGGTAACTTGGACCTAGCCGGCGATTTTTTTGTCATGGCGGCGACGCTGATGTACATCAAGAGCCGCATGCTACTCCCCGCTACCGAGCGCAAGGAAGAGGAGGCGGTGGCCGACGACGGTACCCATGATCCCCGCTGGTCACTCGTTCAGCAGCTCATTCAGTACAAGCGGGTGAAGGAGACCGCCGGCATCCTGCGCGGCCTGATCGACGATCGCCAGGGCCTGCTGGCCCGAGAGGTCAACGCACCCAACCCGGAAGACCTACCTCCGAGACCCGTCGCGCCGACCGACCGGATTGAACTCTGGAACACCTTCAACCTCATCCTGCGCCGCCTGGCTGAGCGGATTCAGCCGGGTGACATCGGGGCGGAGTCTGTCACGGTCTCGGACAGAATGGAGCACATCCTCTCTCGGCTGGGGACGGAGACCTCGTTCACCTTCTCTTCGCTCCTGCCAGAGCGGCCCACCCTGCCCTTCTTGGTCTCAACCTTCCTAGCCTGCCTCGAGTTGGCCCGTCTAGGCACGCTGACCCTGGAGCAGGACGCCCAATTTAGTGAGATTATTTGTCAGAGGGCCACCGAGACCATCGACACCCCCGCAGGTGGCTCGGAATTCGACGACCCGGCTCCTGAGACGGGCGAATGACTTGAAAGCAGGGGTCTTTCCTCCAATTTATCAGGTATGGCCAAACGGCGCACCCAGCAAAGGCAAGCCCCTCGCCTACTAGGCCTTGGGCTGGATAACCAAGATGGACACAAGCGACTGACCCAAGGAGCGGGCTTCCTGCTTGCTGGAGGCTCCGAGGAGACGCACGAGCGGATGGCCGGCACGGTTATCCGGACGACGGAGGACCTCGCCCGGAAGGGCAAGCAACTGGCGGAGGCGGAGGCAAAGGAGGTCATCGACCTCCTGCGCAAGCACGCCGAGAGAGGCTAAGCCCCACGGATGCGTTGACTTCCCCCTTGCCC
>JBFZFD010000017.1:0-4628 GCA_041306485.1 Opitutia bacterium
GACGGGGTAGACCTTACCGCCGTTGCGCACCATGATGAGGTGCAAGCGCTCAGCAGCCGCGTTAAACACTTCGGGGTCGAGGGGCTTGCCCTTGCGGGCGATATCCAGAGAGGCGTGCGCAGCGCGTTGCTCCGCTAGGTCCTCGGCCGGAAGGATATCCTGCCGCAGTGATTGGACCTTCTCAGAAAGCTCTAGCAGGTTCTTCCCCAGCTTGCGGAGCTTTCGGTTGCCGTACCAGGTGAGGAGCATGGGGGTGGTTTTAGCCTAAAGTGAACCAGTCTAAAGCCTAAATGAGGGTGTTCGGTTGCGCTCGAGATATTCCCTTGAGACAGCTGTGCGGCGCGGATAATCCATCCCGATTCCGCCATGAGACCTCTCATCCTTCTGGCCTTGGCGCTCGTGGCCTCACCTGCCGCGCAGTCCGCCGATCTCGATGCCTCGGGCCTGGACCGAAAGGTCGACGCCAAGGCCTGCTCGGATCGTCTGTTCGAATGGACCAAGTCGCAGGGGTTGAATCCCGAGATGCGCGTTGATGACCGCACGGTCTTCCTCCCCGAACCGATGGTCATGCTGGCCCCCGTCTTCCGCAAGCAGGGCATCGACAGCATCGTGGTGTACGTCACCCTGCAGGGGAATCCCGGCAACGTGACGAGCGCCGAGCTCGCCCAGTTGGTCAATCAGCTTAACCGCGAGCAGGTGGCGGCGCAGGTCTCGGTGGCTTCCTCGGGTGGCATTTGCTTCGTCATGTACATCCATTTTGACGACAAGCTCGATGCGGCCTTGTTCAGGAAGTTCATCTCGCACTGCAGGGAGGTTGTCATGTTCCTCATTGAGGAAAATCCCAGGCTAAAGGCCTATATCCGGTGACGCAGCAAGGCAGGGGCGTGGACTTTGCGCGCTAGGTCACGGGCGTAGCCGCGACCCTACCTTGGCAACGAGCGACAGAGAGTTGCACCTCCCGTGCCCCTGTGCCCCCGTGCCGCTGTCATTCTTCCCGGCTTGTCACGTCCACCTCAACTTCGACCTGAGCACATCGAAGTGGCTGAGATTCTCGGGGCGTAGGATGCCGAGGCGGACCTTGGCGGTACGGACCTTCAAGGGAAGTCTACCAGCAGCATCTAGGGTCCCGCGGCCATCGACGGAAAGTCCAAGGGGTACGGCATCGAGGCTCTCGACCTCGATCTCCGAGTCAGCCGAGAAGACGAGAGGTTGGTTGGAGAGAGTGTGGGCGCAGAGAGGAGTCAGGGCGATGACTGAGGCCGCTGGGTCGATGAGGGGACCGCCTGCAGCCAGGCTGTAGGCGGAGGAACCCGTCGGCGTGGCAATAATCAGGCCATCCGCCCGGTAGGTGTTGACGGGGTGGCCGTCGGCCTTGACCGACAGGCGGGCCATGCGGAAGACATCGCGCGTCTTGATGACCACGTCATTGAGCGCCAGGGCGTAGTCACCATCAGCGAAGCGCACTTCGAGTAGGGCGCGGTCCTCGCGACGGCAATGGCCGGCGAGCACCGAGCGCAGACTAGCCGCAACATCGTCAGCCGGGTAGGCGGCGAGGAAGCCGAGCTTGCCGCGGTTGATACCAAAGAGGGGCACCCCTTCCTTGGCGGCGGCCTCGGCCACGCCGAGGAAGGTGCCATCGCCACCGACCACGCAACAGGCATCAGCCCCGCGGAGGTTGGCTTGCTCAATCGGCCATTCGACGGGTATGACCGTCACGCCGGCCTCGCGGGCGACTTGGCCGATTTCGGCCACGATGTCCTCCGTGCCGGACTTGGCACGGTTGACGACCAGGGCGAGCTTGCGGATGGCCATGCAGTAAGGCTGTCGAGGGGCTGGCAGGGGGCGAGCCGTAAAAGGTCGATCAGCCCCTCCGCACTGCCAGAACGGACTCTAGGCGCTCCGTGCTGGGTGCACCGCCCATCGCGGACTCGGGCTTTCCGCCACCCTTACCCCCGAGCTGACCGCAGATGTCAGAGACGATTTTGCCCGCAGCCTGGCCAGCCTTGACGGCGTCGGCGCCGCAGTTGGCTACCACCGAGGCCTTGCCATCAATGGAGGCCCCGAGCACGACCACAGCGGTGGGACCGACCTTGCCGGCGACCTTGGCGCCGAGCTCGCGGAGCGAAGGGGCGTCCTCGGCCGTGACCAAGGCGGTCACGAGGCGAAGGCCGCCTTGCTCCTTGGCGGTGGCGGCGAGGGTGTGGGCAAGGGCCTCGGCCTCACGGTCGCGGAAGATCTTGAGGCGTCGCTCTAGCTCGCGAGTCTGCTCGAGCAGCTGCTCGACGCGCTTGAGGATGTCATGGACGGGTGCTTGGGTGGTTCCGGCGAGGGCCTTGAGAAGCTCGGCTTCCTCACGGGCTTTGTCGTAAGCGGCGAGGCCAGCGACGGCCTCGATACGGCGAACCCCGGCGGCGATGGCGTTCTCGCCGGTGATGCGCAGAAGGCCAATCTCGCCGGTGTGGCGGACGTGGGTGCCGGCACAGAGCTCCATCGAGTAGCCGTCGATGGCAGTGGGCGTACCACCGACCTGCACGACGCGTACCCACTCGCCGTACTTGTCGCCGAAGAACTGCATGATATCGGCGCGGTCCTTGACATGGCTGTGCTTGACCTCGGTCCAGCTGACGGGTGCGTTTTCGAGGATACGCTCGTTGACGAGGCGCTCGATGTCGGCGACCTGCCCGGGCGTGAGGGCCCCGCTATTGAAGTCGAATGTCAGCTTGTCCGGCGCCACCGCCGAGCCCTTCTGGGTGGCCTCGCGATTGACCACCTCGTGGAGGGCCCAGTGGATGAGGTGAGTAGCGGTGTGGTGACGGGAGATGGCGGCGCGGCGCGCACCATCGACTGACAGTGTGACGGCTTTGCCGGCCTCGGGCAGGTCATCACCCTCGAGCAAGTGGATCCAGGTGGAGCCTGACTTCTGGGTGTCGGCCACGCGCCAACTGCGCCCGCCTTGGGTGAGCGCTCCGCTGTCGCCAGCTTGTCCTCCCATCTCGGCATAGAAGGGAGAGGTTTCGGTGATGACGGCGCCTCGGCCCTTCAAGGTAAGCACTTGGCTAACCTTGGTCTCGGCGGCGAGGGAGTCGTAGCCGGTAAAGGTGGTGGGGTGGTCTGAACCGACCTCCGAGAGGGTAATAACTTCCTTCTTTTGGGCAGCACGGGCGCGGGCGCGTTGCTCCTCCATGCGCGAGTCGAAGCCGGCGGTGTCGACGCTGAGGCCGCGCTCGCGGGCCATCAGCTGAGTAAGGTCAAGGGGGAAGCCCTGCTCGTCATAGAGGCGGAAGGCGAAGGCACCGTCGAGTTGTCCGCCCTTGGGGGCCTTGGCGGCGGCCTCCTCGAAGAGAGCGATACCCTTGTCGAGCGTACGGATGAACGATTCCTCCTCGGTGCGGATGACCTCGGCGACGTGCGCCTTGCGGGCGCGGATTTCGGGGAAGGTTTCGCCCATGGTCTCGGCCAGGACGTCGACGAGCGAGTGGAAGAAGGGCTTGGTCAGGCCGAGCGTGCGACCGTAGCGCACGGCACGACGCAGGATGCGGCGCAGGACGTAGTTGCGATCGCTGTTGCCCGGCTGGATGCCGTCGGCGATGGCGAACGACAGGGTTCGTGCATGGTCGGCGATGACGCGGAAGGCGACGTCGTCGCGCTCCTGGTCGGTGTCGCCCTGGCTGCCCGCCTTGGGCAGGGTTGAGCCGTACTTCTTGCCGCTGAGCGACTCGAGCTTGCGGAAGAGCGGCGCAAAGATGTCGGTCTCGTAGTTGGAGATGACGCCCGAGAAGTCCTTGAAGCCCTTGGTGCATTGCAGGATGCCGGCGACACGCTCGAAGCCCATACCGGTGTCGACGTGTCGGGCGGGCAGGGGGGAGAAGGTGCCGTCGGGATTGGCGTTGAACTGGATGAAGACGAGATTCCAGATCTCCATGCAGCGTGCGTCGCTGCCGTTGACCAGCTTGCCTTGGGTGTCGCCCTCGGGGGTGAGGTCGACGTGCAGCTCGGTGCAAGGGCCGCAGGGACCGGTCTCGCCCATCATCCAGAAGTTATCCTTCTTGTTGCCGTTGACGATGTGCACGGCCGGGTCGAGGCCGACGGAGCGGAACTTCGCCGCCCAGGCCTCCCAGGCCTCTTGGTCGAACTCGGCGGGATCGCCCTTGGACTTATCAGGCGAGTAAACGGTTGCGTAGAGGCGGCGGGGTGGAAACTTCCAGACCTCGGTGATCAGTTCCCAGGCCCAGTCGATGGCCTCCTGCTTGAAGTAGTCACCGAAAGACCAGTTCCCGAGCATCTCGAAGAAGGTGTGGTGGTAAGTGTCGAGACCAACGTCCTCGAGGTCATTGTGCTTTCCACCCGCGCGAATGCATTTCTGGGTGTCGGTCGCCCGACCAGGCACATAGGGGCACTTCGCCTGCCCGAGGAAGATGGGCACGAACTGATTCATCCCCGCGTTGGTGAACAGCAGGTTGGGCGAGTCCGGCATCAGGCTCGAGGACTGCACGACGGTGTGCTGCTTCGAACGGAAGAATTCGAGGAAGGATTGGCGGATCTGGGCGGAGGTCATTGAGAGGGGAGCGAGGTGCGAGGAGCGGGGAGCGAGGGAGGGCGGAGCGGGGTGCGAGAAGGCGGGCTGGTTG
>JBFZFD010000018.1:0-5306 GCA_041306485.1 Opitutia bacterium
GCGCCGAGGCTTCACATTGCTCGAGATGCTACTCTCGCTGGCTATCTTGGCTGGGCTGATGGTTTCGATGAGTACCTTTCTCTTCGGCATCGCTGGGGGATGGTCCGAGAGCAGGGAGTCCCGTCTTTTCGACCAGCATCGACGGGGCCTCGCCCGCCAGCTGCGCGAGGCGGCGGATGGCGCGGCGGGGCGACCGGGTGGCACTCCTTGGACGATTCGGGAGACCGAGTGGGAGACGCTGGGCGAAGCCGCACGCATCGCTTGGTCGGCACCGGACACCGGGCGGCTTGCGCGCTGGCCGGGCGAGCCACTACCGGACGTAGAACTGGTGCTGGATATCGACAGCGAACGTGGCCTGGTGCTTGGCTGGCGCTCCCGCCTCGAGACGGAATCCGAGAGCGGCAAGTGGCACGAGACTGTGCTCTCTCCATTTGTCACAGGAATCACCTACGCCTATGCCGATGCTGAGGGGCGGTGGGAAACCTCAGACACCCCTTTGACCGAGTCGCCACCTCGCACAGGCTGGCGACAGCCCGACCACATCCGTATCCAGCTCGAGCATGGAAAGTCGAGGGGTGAGATTCGCTTACCCATGGGCGGGGCAAGGGAGGGAGTGACACCCCCATGAGGCGCCGCGGCAGTGTCATTGTCGTCGTTCTTGTCATGGTCGCCTTGACCGGCGGCATGATCGCCATGCTCATGGAAGAGAGCACACTAGAGTTGGTCTTGGGCGCGCAGGAGGCAGATCGGGCCAGCTTGCGGACAGAGGCTTGGTCGGAATTGGAACTCGCGCTGGCGGTCATCGCCGAGGTGCGTGCGGTCGACCGCGGACGTCTCCATGCCCCTGAGCAAGGGTGGGGTGATCCCCGCGCTCACCTCGGCGAATCAGCGCGAGACGGGCTTTCCGTCAGTTATGAATTTACCATCGAAAACGGTAAACTCCCCCTGCCCGCCCTGAGCGAGCGTGAGCTGACCGACCTACTGCGAGCACTTGGACAAGAGGATGCCGATGCAGCGAACCTCGCCGATGCCATGCTAGGATGGATGAAGCCGGGGCGAGAGGCCGAGGACGACCGGGCTGACAACCAGGCCTATGACCAGGCAGTCATTCCCTATCGCTCGCCTGGCCGGAGCCTGCGCTCCTTCGAGGAGTTGCGGGCAATCGGTGTCGCTCGAGAGGCTTTCTTCGACGAGCTGGGTCGTCCGACCGCCCTGATGGAGGGATTCCGTCGCTGTGTCTCCCTGCATGATTTCCCGGCCGTGAGCGTGAACTTCGCCGAGCCGGAGGCCCTTCAAGCGGTTGGCTTCTCATCACAGGGCATCGCCCGTGCCCGTGCCCACCGGGCCGACCCCTCGACGAGAGCCACCGGGATGGCACCTTACTTCCGCAGCCGAGAGGAATGCCTCGCGATTTTAGGAGGAGGCAATGCGGCCCGCGCGACCTCGCTCATCAGCCTGCTACGCGTTCGGGTGACCGTGCGCGATGGTCAGGCCAGCTGCACGGTCGGCGTACTCGTCTCACTCGACAATGCCGTACGCTTCCCCGCGGCCACCCCGGACCCCCTAGACGAGCCGGCGGAGGCGACAACGCCAGCTGGAGGCTCCACGAGGTCGCGCACGGCGGCCTCAGCAACACCCAAGGCGACGCTTTCTCCCTTTCCCATCCTCGAGTGGGAGGAAACAGGAACGGCATTCCCGGTGTCGGAGGTTGCGCCCGCAACGGTTGTGAGGGTCAAATCGGGCGAAGGCGTACCGCCCTACCCCGCGCTCGAGCGTACACCCGAAGACCTGACACCCTCCCTGACCCCCGCCCGATCAACTGGACGCTGATGATTTCCCTCCTCCGTCGCTGGCTCCCCAAGCCCCAGCCCATCCCTGCGACCTTGCTAGCGGCCGAGCGCTTCGTGATAGCGCGCTTCGAGCCGGTAGCAGGTAGCGACACCCGAGCCCAGGCCTCGCTCGCACTGGAAGGCTCATCCCCTTTTCCTCCTTCCCAACTACTGCAAGGCTTGGTGCGTTCCGCCAACGGCTCCGAGGGCCTTGCCTACGCGGCGCACCGGAGGGCCTTCGGCGGTGAAGCCTCTGGCTGGCCGGCAGAATCTCCGGTGGTGCCAGAGTTCCTTGCCTTGTTAGGAGAGCGACCCGAGGCCGGGTGTGTCATCGTGCACACGGATGCCCTGAGGTCCCTTGCTCTCGCTTGGCGAGCAGGAGAATCACTTCCCGCCGGCATGGCCAGCCTGCCCGCCGAGGATGGGCCTGCATCGACAGCGGCTGCGGAGGCCGCAGCCGCCGCCGGACTAGAGGAGGGATGGACGGTGGTCGAGATGAGCGGGGCACTAACAGGGCTGCGCACCGAAGCGGGCCTGGAGCTGCGTCGGGCTGGCGGGCCAGCATACCTCATCGCTCCGCGCATGGTCGACGACCTGGACGTGCGGGATCCCGCGTTCCTCGAGGCACGCCAGCGTCAGGAACGATGGGACCTGCGCACTTGGCGGGCAGCACAAGTCGCTGTCGCCGCCATCCTCCTAGCCGGCATCGCCGACCTCTCGGGTCTTTGGCTGGCCAGCGAGGCTGATCGTATCCGCGCGCAGGTCTCCGATGACTCGGCACGCGTGCGGGAACTGGAGGGTCTCAACGCGGTAGCGGGTAAAGTCGATGACCTCGGCCGGAATCGCCCGCTTCCCTTCGAGATGCTAACGGTGGCCAATAGCCACCGGCCCTCCGCGACCACCTTTACCGCCATCACGCACAAGGGTGGGACCGCGCTGGAGATCGAGGCACGTACCTCTAACGCAGCGGATGTCGGCGCCTTCGAGCAGGCACTCGCGGCTGACGCCCACGTGGCGAAGGCAGAGACTCGCTCCATCCAGGGTAGAGAGGGCGTCACCTCCTTCTCCCTCACAGTCACCTTCAAGCCCGACGTGTTGCGCCGGGTCTCCCAGGAAACCCCATGAGACACCTCTTCCTCCGCCGTCCCCGCACCGAGCGGCTGCTGGCCGCCGCCGCGCTCCTCGTTGGGGCAATCATCTGGGCCGATGCTGCCCAGCGCCGGGTATCCGCTGGGCTCTCCTCTCACAGTGCCGCCAAAGTTGAGCGGATGTTCCAATCCGAGTGGCTCGCACGCGCCGCCACCATCGAGGCCGCTGCGGCTAAGGCCAAGGAGGGCCTAGAGGCAGGCAAGGGCATGGATGCTGCCCGACTGGTAGCCGATGCCACCGAGCTGGCTGCCGAGGCAGGATTGAGCGTCAACACCGATCCGCCCAAGACCCAGCGCTCTGGTCCCTTCGCCGTGCACACCGTGCAATTAAGTGCACGCCGGACCGACCTCGCCGCATTGGTACGCTTCTACCGATTGGTCAAGCCGCGCGCACCCTACCTCGCGGTGGGTGGACTCAGCATCCAGGCGGAGCGTAGCGGCAACGGCGTGGTCAGTGCGCGCATCCAATTGACCGCGGTCGAGCTGACGCCCTGAGGAAAGTCAGAAGCGGAAGCCGACGGAGAAGACCGCGCTGACAATAGCGAAAGCAATAAGCGCGACCAAGCCGAAGGCCGCGATGAGCACGCCGGTAGAAAAGGTGTTGGCCAGCGTACCGAGCCAGCGATCGAGCTGTACACGGTAGGAACGGGCAACATCCCGGAGGCCAGGGGCGAGGTTGCCGGTCTGCTCCGCCACGGTGATGCGGTCGAGCAGCAGCGGGGGGAATACCCCGGTGCGACCCAGAGCCCGAGAAAGGCTTTCCCCCTCGAGTACGCGATCGGTGGCGGCGCGCAGCCGAGCACGGATGGCGCGGTTAGGTGCGGATTTCTCCGCCATGCGCAAAGCCTGGGCGGTGGTGATTCCATTCTCGAGAAGAGAGGCGAGGGTCTCGCAGAAGTTCAGCACCGCGATTCGTGTGACCGCGGAGCCGATGAGGGGTAGGCGAAGCAGGGCGGTATCGGAAGCCATGCGGCCCACCTCGGTACGGCGCCATCGGCTGATCCAGACCCAGGCGATGCCCGCGGCGACCAGACCTATGGGAGCGAGAACCAAGGTCGCCTCGGCGAGCGTCGTGAGGATTCGGGCGGAAAGGGGGAGTTCGCCGCCGAGCGAGTCAAGCAGGGGGCGGAGGCGGGGTAGCAGGAAGAGGACGAAGAAAGCGACAACTCCGCTGGCGACGAGGCAGATGACCGCAGGATAGATCATTGCGCGTACGAGGCGCTGGCGAAACTCGGCCTGCTCGGTGAAGTGTTGGATGAGCCGGCCTAGCACGCCCTGCAAGCTGCCCGTAGCCTCGCCGGCAGCGACGAGGTGGACAGTGTGGCTGTCGAAGACGGTAGGGACTGTGGCAAGGGCGGTGGATAGACTCTGCCCCTCCCCTAGCTTAGCCCAGACGTGGGCGCAGAGAGCGCGCAGCGGACCTGACTGGAGGCGCTGCGAAAGCAGGCGCACGGCCTCGCCCGCCGAGAGCCCGCCGCGGACGAGGTCATCGAGCGCCTCGAGGAAGGGAAGCCGGAGTGAGGTGTCGGGCGCTGGAGCATCGGCGACACGCCGCACAGGATCCGTACCGGCCTCACGCAACTCCGAGACCCGCAGGCCCCGCGAGCGCAGGGAGGCGAGCGCCTCGCGGCGGCCTGCGGCCTCGAGCGTGCCGGACTCGGCCGCACCGTCTGCCGCGCGCGCACTGTAGGCGAAGGCGGGCATGGTCAGTCGGAGGCGGCGACGTTACGCACGAGTTCCTCGAGCGTGGTGCGTCCTTGCAGCACCTTCTCCCAACCAGAGCGGGCGAGCGGACGCATCCCTCCCGCGAGGGCAAGGGCGGTGAGCTCGCGGTTGCTGGCGCGGCCGACGACTCTGTCGTGCAAGGGCTTGGGGAAAAAGAGTTCGAAGACACCCACCCGGCCGCTGTAGCCGGTGCCACGGCATTGACGGCAACCGACGGGCTCGCGGAGTTCGGTCACGCCATCAAGCAAGGAGGGGGGCAACCCGAGCGCTTCGATGGCGGGCAAGGCACGTGCGCGATCGAGCGGAGCGAGGCGCGAGCACTCCGGGCAGAGCTGGCGGAGGAGGCGCTGAGCGATGACGAGCTCAACCGCAGAAGCGACAAGGAAGGGCTCTACGCCCATGTCGATGAGGCGGGTGATAGCTCCGGGCGCGTCGTTGGTGTGGAGGGTGGAGAATACCAGGTGACCAGTGAGCGAGGCGCGAATAGCAATCTCGGCGGTCTCGAGGTCGCGGATTTCGCCGACCATGATGACATCGGGATCCTGGCGCAGCGTGCTGCGCAGGGCGTTGGCGAAGGTCAGTCCGATCTCAGGCTTAATCTGCA
>JBFZFD010000019.1:0-4207 GCA_041306485.1 Opitutia bacterium
CGTGCATCTCTCTTGCCGCCGTGCCCCCGTGCCCCTGTGCCCCTGACATGTAGGGAGGCCTCTCCTAGGCCTCCGCGGGTAAGCGGTGACAGCGGCGTCTGCGGTGACAGCGGGCTACAACTCGGTCACGCTCGTCACCTCACGCTCCCATTCCTCTGGCCCACTATTCCCCTAAATCTCAGCCTCCGCTCCCTTCTAACACCGCTAACACCGCTATCCCGCTAGAGAGTTATCTCCCGTGCCACTGTGCCGTCTCACCCGCTCCCCCCATTAAGCCATTAAGCCGGTAAGCTATTAAGCCATCAATCCCCATGCCCCTGCGCCTCTCGCGGAGCTTCGAGCGCCGAACGTGCGGGTAACCAGATTCGAACTGGTGTCACCACTTTGGAAGAGTGGGGTCCTACCACTGAACGATACCCGCGTTCTGGACGACGCCACGCTCGCCCCGAAAGCCCACGGGGTCAAGAAAGGGTTGGCTGCCAAGAAATTGCCCAGGCCACCGGCCCATTTCGGTTCCCCTTTGATTTCCTTCCTCCCCCTCCTCAGCATCCTTAGTCTCCTCAGTCTCCTCAGTATCCTTAGTATCCTCATCTCCTCCCCTCCCTCTTCCCCTCCCCCCATGCCCGAAGTCCTCTTGTTCGCCGCACCGACTGTTAACGCCGACATGCGGTGGTTCTCCCGCTTCAAGGCCGGCGACCCCTTCCCCGCCTTTTCTGCCGCGGGCAAGAAAATCGGGCTCCTTCCCTTGCTTGAAGTAGGCCGCGCCAAGACCGAGTCCGATTTTGATGTCATCCTCAACCTTACCGAGATGATCAAGGCCGCGCGCCTCAAGAATCCTGCGGCTGGCATCGCTGAGGTTATCTTGGAGGCCGCCAAGGCACACCGCGTCAAGGGCTTCGTTGTCCCACATGATTTCCCCGCCGGCCTCTGGGAGCGCCTGCGCGAGCTCGGCCTCAAGCTCGAGCTTCCTGGCAAGGGACGCGACGAACGTGCATCTCCCCAGGTCTTTCCACAGCGCGCCCTCAAGGGTAAGGCCGATCAGGAAGGCATCGCCGCTGGCAACCGCGGCTCCTCCGCTGCCTTCACCGCCGTTGAGCGTATCCTCCGTGAGTCCACCATCAAAGGTAAGTGGGTCCGCTGGAAGGGTCGCACCCTCACCGCCGAGGATCTCCATGCCGCCGCCCACCAGGCCGTCCTCTCCGTCGGTTGCATCAACGACCACGGCTTGATCATCGCCCCTGGCGACCAAGCCGTCGATTGCCACGCCGCCGGCACCGGCCCCGTTCCCGCCCACGAGCCGATCGTGGTGGACATCTATCCGCGCCACATTGCCACCGGTCTCTATGGTGACATGACACGCACCTACCTCAAAGGTAAGGCCTCGCCCGAGCGCCGCCGCATGATCCAGACCGTCAAGGATGCCCACGCCGCCGCCCTCAAGGCTCTCCGTGCTGGTGTTACGGGTTCCAGCGTCTACGCCGCCGCCTCCGACCTCATCAAGTCCCGCGGCTTCGTCACCGAGAATCGTAAAGGTACTTACGTAGGCTTCTTCCACGGTCTCGGCCATGGCCTCGGCTTCGATGTCCACGAAGCCCCCAACCTCTCTCCCTCCAGCCATCAGCTCCTCGAGCCTGGCCACGTTGTCACCATCGAGCCTGGTCTCTACTATCCCGGACTCGGAGGTTGCCGCTTCGAGGATGTCGCCCTGGTCACCAAGACCGGCCACAAGCTCCTCTCACGTCACTCCTACAACTGGGAGATTGCCTAAGATGGCGCCTGCCCGGGGCAGGGCGGGCGCCCATACGACGCTGATCGAAGCGGCCGTTCCCGTCGTTGCCGCTCTCGAGCGTCACGGACGTGTCTCCCGCGGGATGATCCAGGCTGGCATCGGCGCGCGCGGTCAATCCGTCAAGGTTGTCGCCCTCGCTGGCTGCCTTCGCGTCACCGTCGTCTCCAAGGGTTCACGCCAAGAACTCCACGCCTATGGAGTCACTCCCCTGCAGGCCGCCGCTGCTCTCTCGTCACCGACCTTCCGCGGCTACAAGATCAATACCCCCTCATGATTCCTCTGCCCGAGCCCAATCGCGAGGTCACCCTCGCAGACTGGTCAGCCGCCGGGACGGGTTGGGATTACCTTCCTTATATCGCGTGTTTCCCAGCTCGCCAACTCCCCTCCTCTTGGGAGGGTGGGGCCTTTGGACGTTTCACCGCGGTCCTTGAGAGCGGGCCGACGGGACGTCACACCCTGCTCCTGCCTGATGCCCGAAGAGCCTGGACCTTCCATCCCGATGGCCAGGCCACGCTTCATCTCGATGGTGAAATCCAGCAGCTCGGCCTCGCCGCTCCCCTCGCTTGGCTCGACCAATGGGCCTCCACCCACCGCAGCCCCCGCCTCGCCGGCTGGCCTGATTTCCAAGGAGGACTTGTCGCTGCCATCGGCTACGAACTCGCCTCCTCCTTCGAGCCCGTCACCGCGCAACCGGCCGATCCACCACTCCCTCTCGCCGTCTTCCTCGAGGCCAGTGCCACGCTCGTCCACGATGCCGCCACCGGTGACCTCTTCGCCGTCGTTCTCTGCTCCACGCGCGACCCCGCAGTCAATGCCCACGAAGCCGCGCGCATCCTTGCCCGCCGCCTCGCCCGGACCTGGGATTATGCCTGCAGCACCCCCGCACCCATCCTCTCTCCCGCTGCCAACCCCGTCTCCATCCTGCGCGCCTCACTCGATGAAGCCGCCTTCACCGACGCCGCCCGTCGCACCCAGGAATACATCGCCGCGGGCGACACCTATCAGGTCAATCTCTCCACCCGGCTCGAACTTCCTTCCCCTCCCTCCGGCCTCCTCGCCTACGAGGCTGTGCGCTCCACTAACCCCTCGCCCTACATGGGCTACCTGCGCCTGCCTGAGGTCGAACTCGTCTGCGGCTCCCCCGAGCTTCTCGTCGAGTGCTCGGGCTCCCGCATTTCCTCGCGTCCCATCGCCGGCACTCGCCCGCGCACCGGCCAGGCCGAGGAGGACCTCGCCTTCGCGCGCGAGCTTGCCAGCGACTCCAAGGAGCGGGCCGAGCACCTCATGCTCGTCGATCTCCTCCGCAATGACATCGGGCGCGTCTCCATCCCAGGCACCGTTTGCGTCCCTGAGTTCATGGTAGTCGAGCGTTACTCCCACGTCATGCACCTCGTCTCACAGATTGAGGGACGTCTTCCCAAGCCCGCGCCGACGCCCTCGGAGATCATTCGCGCCACTTTCCCCGGTGGTACCGTCACCGGCGCTCCTAAAGTCCGCACCCTCCAAATCATCGCCGAGCTCGAACCCGTCGCACGCGGCTTCTACACCGGATCGGTCGGCTGGATCGCAGCCTCTGGAGACCTCTGCCTCAATATCGTTATCCGCACCCTTACGCTGACGCAGGGACGTTGCTTCGCCCAGGCTGGGGCCGGCGTTGTCGCCGATTCCATACCCGGCCGCGAGTACGCCGAGTCCCTCCGCAAGGCACTCGCCCTCCGTGTCGCCCTCGGGCGCCTCACCCACCAATGACCAAGGTCTGGCACAATGGATCCCTCCAGCCCGGCGATGCCTCGCCTGGATTCTTCCCCGTCGGGGCTGCCTTCTTCGAGACCATGGCCCTCCGCCAAGGTAGGATCGACTGCCTCGATGATCACCTCGCCCGCCTTTGCCTCGGCCTCACCCACCTCAACCTCCCCGCCGGCCCCCTCGCCTCCGGTAATCGTCAGGCTTGGGCCGATGCCCTTGGCGCCCTCGGCGCTACCGAGTGTATCCTGCGACTCGTCGTCGGGCCTGGATTCGAGGAAATAGGTGCCCGCCCCATCCTGCCCTCGCCGGCAATCTTCCATCTCCAAAATTTAACTACAGTCCGCGACGAACCCGAGTGGCTCCCGCGCCCTAAGTCAGCCCCCTGGGCCAACTCCCTCGCCGCCACCCTCGAGTTGCGCGCCCTCGGCGCTGGCCCTGGCGTCGAAGGCGTACAGCTCGACGCCCGCGGCCATGTCAGCGAGGCCACCCGGTCCAGTCTCGCCTGGCTCTCGGAAGGCGAACTGCTCATTCCCTCTCCTACCACAGGTTGTATCCCGGGCACCGCCCAAGCCCAACTCGTCGCCTGCTGCGGCCTTGGCGTGCGCTTAGTCGCCACACCCCCGCCCACCCGCGCCGATGCCGTCTTCCTCCTGCGCTCAACCCTACCCGGCG